>JBDRTM010000229.1:0-12771 GCA_043824065.1 Planctomycetota bacterium
GATCCCTAATTACTGATTCTGATTCGGCAACACTAACCATCAGCGAACCGGTCGCAAGCATTAATGTCCAAAAGACAGCCTTTCATGAATAGGGTGGGGCTTGCCCCACCAATTGTCATAGAATTGTAGGGTGGGGCTTGCCCCACCAATTGTCATTCCCGCGAAAGCGGGAATCCAGATCCCATACTTCACCGGCGAGGAAATTTTCACCCAAATCCGAAAATCGCGATTGACATCGGCCCGCTGTTTGAATATTCTGCTTATTAACAGAAGAAGCATCGGGGATTTTTATACATGCAGAAACTTCTCTGTGTTTCCCGTTTTATACAGACTATATAATCATTGTTAGATGCCGGATGAACTAGGGACAGTCACCTATAAAATCAACTTCATACCATTTTCTCAAAATATAAACCCGCCAAAAGTCGAAGATCTGGCGTCGTTTGACGGGTCGCAGTTCCGCCCACAGCGGACCCAACAACCGTCCAAAACATGAACCGCTAATCAAAGATGTCCTCTCTCAGTAATGAGAAATTTACACAATTGAAGCCTGATTTTCAAGAAAAAATAAGAATTCGTATCTCGTATCTCCCTTCGGCGGAGTTTATCCTGAACGTAGTCGAATGGGATCAGGGCAGGCTTCGCTCAGGATGGCCAAAAAAGTTCTTTTTTGGCCGTTTTTTTTTGACTTTTGTTTGATAATATGTTATAATACGTCTATGTTAGCCTGTCCCTTAGGGGCCAGCAGGCTAACATAAACCGCCAGCAGGCGATAGATTTCATATCTGTAAGCCACAGCGTGGCACGGCCCCGGGGCCAGAAGGCCCAGTCTAACCCAGTATCAAGAATCTCGTAGCGCAGCGCAGACTTTGGTCAGGGATGACCCCAAAAAGTGCATTTTTGCCCCTTTTTTTAATTCGTGAAATATCCAGCACTTATAGAAATTACTTAAAAGATCCATAAATTTCATTTGACAGATAGTATCATTATTGCTACTATTTAGCTGTGGCAAGGATTGCTGAAATTCTGAATGGTATGCGAAAGCGTACCAGGTGAAACAGGTACTCAAAGCTATCAATGAGGTTGCAAAATGAAAAAACTGCCAAAGATTGACCGTTACACATATCGAGTAATTTGGTCCGAAGATGATAACCAGCTTGTGGGCTTATGCGCGGAGTTTCCCAGCTTAAGCTATCTCGCTTCCACTCCAGAAAAAGCTATCCAGGGTATTCTTAAGGTTGTAGCTAATGTTGTAAAAGATATGGAAGCGAACGATGAATCTGTACCTAAGCCAATTTACTCACGACGGTATAGCGGCAAATTTGTGGTTCGAGTACCACCGGAGGTACATCGTCAGCTCGCACTTGAAGCTGCCGAAGAGGAAATCAGCCTAAATCGACTTGTCAGCGCGAAATTGTCTTCATAAAGTATCAGCAAGTTGCGTTAAGTTAAGTTGTGTTGTAAGGTAAACGGGATGAGCATTTTTGGCCGTTTCTTTTTGACTTATGTTTGAAAATATGTTATAATACGTCTATGTTAGCCAGCAGGCTAACATAAACCGCCAGTAGGCGAAGATGACATTTCAGTTTGCATGTCTGTACTTGTCCGCCATAGCCTTGTGCGACGGCGGAAGCTGCAGCGCAGCAAGGACTTAGAGCCAGCCGGCCCAGCCAAACTTGCTTGTCCCGTTAGAGTGCCTTATACTCTAATGGGGTCAATAACCAATAAGAAAGGTAATTTACCACGCAATACGCAATACGATATACGCTCTACGCTGTACGCTATACGCTGTTGTACGCTATACGCTACACGCTATATGCTGTACTAAATATGCAAAACAAACCCAATTTCCAAAAAAGTCAAATGAACGTAAGTATCTATAATACAACGGAATATGAAAATAAATCCGATTGGACACTTGGTCAAAACAAACCCAATTCAAACCCGATCAAACCCAATTTCAAACCGCCGGGAAACGAACCAAACAAGCTCAAAAGAAAAAGAGGGTATCAGGAACTTTTTTGCGGCTCTGGGTTGCCGGAAAGATTGACTTTTTAGATAGATGTGATATTATATTAGGAAAGATTTGTGGGAAATCTCAGTTTAACTTATTTTGGAGGCTAATATTATGAAGAGGTACCTAATTTCAACAGTGGCTGTTCTGATGGTTCTGCTGATGGCCTGGGCCGTATTCGCACAGGACAGAGAAAGACCCGAACAGGGAGCACAATGGCAGAACATGAGGCAAAGATTCCAGAATATGTCCGAGGAAGAAAGGGAAAAGTTCAGGGCCGAAATGCGTGCAATGAGAGAAAAATTTGAGAATATGTCCGAGGAGGAAAGGGAGAAGTTCAGGGCCGAGATGCGTGAGAGGTTTGGCGGCGCACGTCCCGGCTTAAGCCGTGAAGCACAACTCGAAAAAGTTAAAGCGATTGAAGAGCTGGTTGCTCAACTAAAATCTGTCGTAACAGGTACTGCCCCTGGAGCCAGAGGTTCATTTAGAGACCTTTCTCAAGAAGAAAGGGCCGAGCTCAGAGACAAGATGACCAAAGCTGCTCTGGAACGACAGCTTGTGGTTAAATCCATCGAACAGCAGCTTGCGACACTGAACGGTCCAGGGCGACCGCAGCAACTGCCGGCAGGACGTCAGCCATCCATCGGCGAGCTAAAAGCGATTCACGACCTTGCGGTTAAAGAGAAGGCCACACAGACAGCCAGTCGTCTGGAAAGGCTGATTGCCCAGTACCAGAGGGAGTCGGGAGTCAGGGGGCCAGAACCCGGGCCAAGGCCTGAAAGGTTGGAGAGACCGCCCAGAGAACTTCGGCCGGCAAGGCAAGGAAGAGATGTCCAAGACGAAAGTTCAGGCAAAAAAGCACCGGAGTTTGAGCTAAACAGCTTTGACGGCAAAACCATAAGCCTTTCCGGCTACAGGGGCAAAATTGTTGTGCTGGAATGGTTCAACTTCGAGTGTCCGTTATCCCGATACCATTACGAGACAAAAAATACGATGGTCGAGCTTGCGAACAAGTACAAGGACAAAAACGTCGTCTGGCTGGCGGTAAACAGCACAAGCCATACGACTCCTGAGCCGAACAAAACTTTTGCCAAGCGGCACGGGCTGCCTTACCTGATACTTGATGACAGGTCAGGGAAGGTTGGCCGAGCCTACGGTGCCCAGACAACGCCCCATATGTACGTCATAAATCCAAGAGGCAGTATTGTGTACGAGGGTGCTATTGATGACTCACCATTGGGCAAAAAGAAAGAAGACGTAATTAACTACGTTGACAATGCCCTGGCGGAGCTGACCGCTCGTAAAGCGGTAAGCACCCCAAAAACCAAGCCCTACGGCTGCACTGTAAAATACGCTCGATAAGTGCATAAGCTCGGGTTAGAGCGATTCGGGTCAAGGCGTTAAGACTTCAGAAGACGTACCAGCAGTAGAGGCTCTTCTTTGCCAAAGCGTGTTTTTTACGAAACACATTGGCAAGGAAGGGCCTTTTTTATTAAAATACTCAGCATGACAGATTGGAACAGGTCGGTTTGAGTAAAACACAGAGGCTTTAAAGAGCCAAATAATAAGTTTCAAGAGTTATTAAACTTATCGGCATTGACCTGTCACAAAAGAAAGGAAGTGGAAATTGAAAAGGTCCTGGATTTCTTTAATCGTAATGGGATTTGTGGTTTGCAGTTTTTTCGCTTATGGTAGATTACCACAGGCCGGCGCTGAAGAAAGATTAACATATATCGACCTTATAAATCGACTTACCGACCTGGAGCACCTGGCGACGCTGCCTGCTCCGGGCGAAAAGTGCGCTCAGTGGTCGAGCTATGACCGGCGGAGCAAGTATGATGAAGCGTCCGGGAAATATATTGATTGGTCTGCTAACGGCGATGGCACCGGCATCATCCGCAAGGAAGACGGCAAACTTGTTTTTGCGGAAATGGAAGGGCCCGGTGTTATCTGGCGAATCTGGTCGGCATTGGCGAAAGAGGGGCACGTAAAGATTTATCTCGATGGTGCCGAGGAG
This sequence comes from Planctomycetota bacterium, assembly GCA_043824065.1. Lineage (GTDB taxonomy): Bacteria > Planctomycetota > Phycisphaerae > Sedimentisphaerales > Anaerobacaceae > NIOZ-UU13. Next base: position 4,032 of record JBDRTM010000229.1, read on the forward strand.
CCTGCTGTTGACCTGCCGTTTATAGGGTACTTCAATCGGAAGAATGAGCCTTTTACCCACCCTGCTTTGGTGCATATGACGGCAAGGGGACAGAACTGCTATGTCCCTATTCCGTTCCAGAAGTCGTGTAAAATCACAGCGGAAGGAGATTGGGGAAGATACTATCATTTTACGTACACGACTTACCCTAAAGGCACCATTCTGCCGACGTTTAAGCGTAACCTTTGGCCTGCCGAATCCAAAGAACTCGATAGAGCAAACCGGATACTTACCCGATGTGGTGTTGACCCGGCAGGGCAGCGCCCGGGTCAAGCAACAATCGAGCAGGAAGGTATGACGGTTGCCCCCGGCTCGACTGCAACTGTCGCCAGGCTAAGAGGCAAACGGGCTATCACGGCTCTTAGGGTGAGTATGGATTTGCCTGAATCGCCTGAAGACCGTGATGTGCTGCGCGAACTTGTTTTGAGCATAAGTTGGGACGGCGAATCCAGGCCGAGTGTTTGGGTGCCGTTAGGAGACTTTTTTGGTACCGCTGCCGGCGTGAACAAGTACAAGTCTCTGCCGTTGGGGATGACGGATGAAGGTTTTTATTGCTACTGGTATATGCCGTTTAAGAAAAGTGCCTTAATAAAATTAACCAATGAGGGGGACAAAAAACGCACGGCTGCTTTTACGATTACACATGCTCCGCTTACAAAGCCAATTAAGAATCTCGGAAGATTCCATGCAAAGTGGCATCGTGATGCCTTTTTGCCTGAAGACCCTGAGCGCAGAGCAATCGACTGGACAATGCTCAAGACGAAAGGACGGGGACGTTACTGCGGCGTGATGCTGCACGTATGGAATCCCAGAGGCGGATGGTGGGGTGAAGGAGACGAGAAATTTTTCGTCGATGGCGAGAAATTCCCCTCTACGATTGGCACCGGCTCCGAAGACTATTTTGGCTATGCCTGGTGTAACCCGACACTGTTTACTAACTGCTATCACAATCAGACAATAAGTATGGGTAACCGCGGGCACGTCTCCGTGAACCGCTGGCACATAACCGATAATGTGCCGTTCCAAGAATCCTTCGAGGCTGCGATTGAAAAATACTATCCGAATAGCAAGCCGACACTTTATGCCGCCACCTCGTACTGGTACCAGGCGGCCGGTCAAAGCGACCCTTACCGAGCTGTACCTGTTGGGCAGCGCACCGGATACTGGACCCCAATCAAGGTTTTCAAAATCAAAGGGGCATTGGAAGGCGAGCAGAGCAAAATTCTTGCAAAGACGGCAGGGAACGCAGGGCGACAGGACATGTTCGGCTACGGCACCGACTGGAGCGGCGATGCGCATCTGTGGTGGATAGACGCCAAGCCGGGTGATACGCTTGATTTGGCTGTGCCGGTGGAGAAAACCGCAGCATACAGACTGAAGATGCAGCTTACAAAAGCGATTGATTATGGGATTGTGCAACTCTATCTGGACGGTAAAAAACTCGGCAAACCCATCGACCTCTACAACAATGGTGTAGTACCTACCGGTGTTCTGGATATGGGTATTCAGGAACTCAGCAAGGGTCAGCATACATTGAGAGTTGAGATTGTTGGTGCAAATGAAAAAGCCGTGAAGAAGTATATGTTTGGGCTTGATTATCTCAAGCTGGAAGAAGTGCAGTCCAGTTTCTATTTGCCGGAGAATCCATCTTATACGATTGTTGATTCTGTGCGTGATTCAGTCAGGTTCGCGGAGTACACGTTGATTCCTTACAAGGGGCATCTTTGTTGTAAGTCGAGCTTTGTTGACAAAGATGGTAATGTAATGGGCTGGCATGATTTTGGTAATCTTGAAGGGCCGGGCTGGGCGGCAAATGCCGTTGGCGGCGCTTATGAAATCTATTTGTTTGCCAGGCATATCAGAAATCCATCTCTGGCCCAGAAAGCTCTTTCGCTGCTAGACCATGTATTGGAGGACGGATTTATCGACTACGAGACAGGATTCATTACCGGATACCGTGACACGGTCACCGATAAATTCTGCCTCAATTACCAGCACAAGAATAACTGGTTCTGCCCGGGCTCGATGGCAAAAGTTGCGTATCAGCTTCTTCTTTTTAGCGACCGGCTTGAAGGTGAAAGAAGGCACAAAATGCTCGAAGCAGCCATCAGGACCGCTGAATGGCTCAACACGCATGTGGAGTCCACATCGAATGGGTGGTTTCCTCGACGCTGCGAACCCAGCGGGAAGCATTACCCTAAAAATGCCTACGGCGACTCAGATATCTTATTCCAGAAAAGTGGTGACGGACTATTCATTATTCAGTTATATACGGGACTTACAAGGCGAGGACTTGCAGACTATAGAGAAATAGTCAGACAAAAGACAAACATCTTCATCGAAGCGGGCGGATTCTTCGGCAGTATTAATCACGATACTTATGATGAACATGAAAACGTTGCATACTCTGTGGCGTTCCGCGTCCTGCGAGAGGCCGCCAAGTTACTCGGTGACAAAGAAATTCGTAACTTTGCTTACGATAAATGTCTTGCTGGTCTGGACCAGTTTAAGATGAAAGAGGATAGAAACGGCGTACAGACCAAAGGACTGCTCTTTATGGAGAAAAGCTGGGACACGGCTTACCTGTGGGAAAACGCGGAGGCGTCATTGGCGTATATCGAAGCTTATATCGATACTAACAACAAATCGTATCTTGCCGATGGGTTTACTATCCTGCGGGCGATAGCTAAACACCATCATGGCCCGTATGGTTTTTTGACTGAAGGAGTGGACTGGAATAATCACGTGGGCAAACAGCATCATTTCAACCAGGCCGAGTACGGGGACATCAAATATACTGAGCCTCTTTTGAATAATCTGCATATTGTGGAGCCGACTTTGCTGGCAAATAAACTTGGAGGTGTGGTTGGCATGAGAGATTCTTCGCTGCGCTCAGAATGACAAACTATGTTTTAGGATTATTTATAGCTATAATTATCTCGTTAATAAAAAAGAAAGGAGATGAAAGATGCGAAAATTCCGGATGACCATAATTGGAGTTGTAGTTTGTTTTTTTTTTATGACGGTTCACGGCACAGCCGAGGCAGAGGAGCAGCAAGCCGAACATCTTGTTCCCGTGGACAAAAAGCTCACACAGGAAGCGGTGCAGCGTCTTTTTGAGCGTGGCCAGCAGGAGGTCTATCGCGGTGAGGAGCTTGAGACGATTGGCATGCCGGTAGGGGGTATCGCAACAGGGCAGCTCTATCTGCGTGGTGACGGAACGCTCGGCCTTGTGCAAATCTTCAACAAGCACGTTTTCTCAGGCTATGGGCGGGATTGTTACCGCACCTACAGGCCGAGCTCGCCTGTGGACTCCGGCTTTGCAGTCATTGTGAAACAAGAAGACAAGGTCTTCGTGAGGGCATTAAACAAAGATTTTGAAAACGTAGAGTTTGTCGGTTTATACCCTATTGGTATCGTTCGGTACAGTGAAGATAAATTACCTGTAAGGGTTGCGTTGACGGCTTCTTCTCTTTTTATTCCGCTTAATGCAAAAGATTCTGCCCTTCCGGCCACGCTGTTTCATGTCGTCGTTGAGAATATCTCCGAGTCAAACCTCCAGGCCGGTGTTTTGGGATGGCTTGAGAACGCGGTCCTCATTCATTCTGCAAATGCGGTGCACGCTCTGCGGCGAAGCCGGGTCGTCAATGAAAACGGGCGGAAGTTGATTGTGCACACGGCAGAGAAGGCACCTGTACCCAAGGTTGCCCTGGCCCCTCGTCCGAAAATTGTACTGGCCGACTTCGAGGGCCCGGACTTTGGCAGCTGGAAAGTAACCGGTCAAGCATTTGGGAAAGGTCCTGCGCAGGGCACGCTGCCAAACCAGCAAAAGGTGAGCGGTTTTCTCGGCAAGGGATTTGTCAATAGTTTTTTTGGTGGGGACAAGCCCCGTGGCACACTTACGTTACCGCCTTTCAAAATCTCACGGAAGTTTATCAACTTTCTGGTTGGCGGTGGTAGTAATGCAGATCAGACGTGCATTAATTTGCTTGTTGACGGCAAGGTGGTGCGCACCGCAACCGGCAAGAACAATGAGAAGCTCGAGTGGTATTTCTGGAACGTTCAGGAATTCGAAGGTAAAACGGCGCAAATTCAGATCTTGGACCGATTCTCAGGCGGCTGGGGTCATATTAGCGTTGACCAGATTGAACTATCGGATGAGCCACAGAGAGGGCAGATGGGTCCGCTCGAGCAACTTTCTGATTATGGCTCGCTGGTCTTGGCTTTTGCGGAAGAGGGAGCTTCGTCTCAGGATGTCCGCCAGCTTCTTTCGTTTCTCGGAGATTGGGCTGTAGATTTTAACATCGAGGAGAATGCTGCCTGGCCTGTTACCGGGAGACGTAGTACGGCCCTGGCTACTCATACCGTAGAGTTGGCGCCCGGTGGCAAACACGCTTTCATTTTTGTGCTGGCGTGGTTTTTTCCCAACCATCCGAACGGCCATGAGTATGCCAATCGCTTCAATAGTGCTGCCGAGGTTGCTCATTATGTCCTCGATGGCTATGAGCGGCTTGCCGGCAATACCTCCAAGTGGTATAATACCTACTACGGGCACAGCACGCTGCCTCGATGGCTGCTTTTCCGCTTGCATTCCACTGTGTGCAACTTAGCGACAGGGACGTGCCAGTGGTGGAAGGACGGCCGGTTCTGGGGATGGGAGGGCGTCGGCTGTTGCACGGGTACCTGTACCCACGTGTGGAATTATGCCCATGCCCCGGCCCGTCTTTTCCCGGAGCTTGAGCGCAGCGCCAGGGAAACACAAGACTTTGGTGAGGGATTCGATTCCGAGAGCGGGCTGGTTGGATTTCGAAGCAACCGTGCTTACGCCGCCGATGGACAATGCGGTACAATACTCAAGGCCTATCGCGAGCACCAGATGTCCGCCGACAATTCCTTTCTAAAGCGCAATTGGCCGCGCATCAAAAAGGCCCTGGAGTACTCCATCGCCCAGGATGGCGACGATGACGGCCTTATCGAGAACAGTCAGCACAATACTTACGACATCAACTTCGAGGGCCCCAATACGTTTGTCGGCTCGCTGTATTTAGCTGCGCTTCGCGCCGGCGAAGAAATGGCAAAAGATATGGGCGACGGGCGGTTCGCCAAACGCTGCCGAAAGATATTCGAGAGCGGCAGCCGACTGAGCGTTGAGCGTCTCTGGGACGGTGAATACTTCATTCAGCTTGTTGACCTTAAGAAGCATCCTAAATATCAGTATGCAAAGGGATGCCTGTCGGACCAGCTTTTCGGCCAGGGCTGGGCACATCAGCTCGGCTTAGGCTACATTTATCCGCCGGAATATGTCAAAAAGGCACTTCAGTCGGTCTGGAAGTATAACTGGGCGCCGGATATTGGGCCATACAATGCTGAGCACGAACCGGAGCGCTGGTTTGCCGAGCCAGGTGAGGCGGGCCTGTTTACCTGTACCTGGCCCAAGAGTCCGTATCTCGCAGACGGCGTTCGCTACAGGAGTGAGGTCTGGACGGGCATCGAGTATCAAGTGGCCGGTCATATGGTCTGGGAAGGTATGGTTACCGAGGCACTTGCAATTTGCCGCGGCGTCCACGAGCGTTATCATCCGGCCAAGCATAATCCGTTTAATGAGGTCGAGTGCGGCGACCACTACGCGCGGGCAATGGCAAGCTGGGGGGTCTATACGGCCCTTTCAGGTTATGAATACCACGGGCCGAAGGGACATCTGGGCTTTGCGCCAAGGCTAACGCCTGATAACTTCCGCGCCGCATTTACGGCCGCCGAGGGCTGGGGATTGTTTCTGCAAAAACGAGACGGCAAAATACAACGCGAACGAATCGAGCTGCGATGGGGACAATTGAGTGTGAAATCTCTTGCCTTTGCCGTTCCTGATAATTTCCGGTCGGTGAAGGTTTCTGTAACAGCGGCAGGCAAACCCGTCAAACACGACTATACGCTTAAGGATGGCCGGCTTGAGATTACCCTGAAGAAAAAGCTGGTCCTCTCTGAAAACCAGATGCTCGACGTAACTATTCAGCAGCAAGAGAAATAAGAGCCTATACGAACAATCCTTCATCCTTTGTCATTCTGAGGCGAAGCCGAAGAATCTGGCCAACAAAAAAGAGATTCTTCACTTCGCTGCGCTCCGTTCAGAATGACAGGCGAGAGCGAATAGTTGTTCGGATAGGATCTAATACCTATTACAATTAAAAATTGCCGAAAGAATTGCATATAATACTCATAGAGAACCTGGATTCCTGCCTTCGCAGGAATGACAAAATCAGGCAATCGGCAATCATTAACTAAATTTGGTATAAGAGCGTCGTTTCAACAGGTGAAATTATGATGATAAGAGATTTAGTACTGCAGAACAGGACCTATAGGCGATTTTACCAGGAAGTTGCTTTGGAACACCAGATGTTACAAGAGCTTGTTGACCTTGCGAGACTTTCGGCGTCGGCAGCTAATTTGCAGCCACTAAAATATATCCTTTCGTGCGAGCCTCAAAAGAACGCTCTGATATTTCCGCATCTTGGCTGGGCCGGCTATCTCAAAGACTGGCCGGGCCCGTGCGAAGGCGAGAGACCATCTGCCTACATAATCATACTCGGCGATACCCAGATAAGTCGGTCTTTTGGCTGTGACCATGGGATAGCCGCCCAAAGCATTCTCTTAGGTGCGGCTGAGAAAGGATTGGGTGGCTGTATGATAGGTACAGTGCAGAGGCAGAAGCTCAGCAAAGCTTTGGATATACCGTTCCGCTACGAGATACTTCTTGTTTTGGCTCTTGGTAAACCCAAAGAGCAGGTTGTAATCGAGACCCTTGATGCTGCCGGTGATATCAAGTACTGGCGCGACAGCGATAGTAAACACCACGTGCCGAAGCGCGGGTTGGACGATATTATTCTCAATTAGGTAACGGTACACTTGTGGTTTGTTTCACTCATTTCGGGTCTGCCGCGCGTAAGCTCCGGATACCTTAGGAAATCTCTGAAAAAATCTTCTTGTATTCTTCACAAATAGCTGCAAAATGTTATACTGTTTCCCTGTTACTGGTAGTTCGATGAACTGTCATTCCGCACTTGATGCGGAATCCAAAGCTTTTGATCCATCGTGGTGGACTGGATTCCCGCTTTCGCGGGAATGACAATGGCTCATTTGAAGAGTAATAGGCCGCTACTCTGCACGGTCGTTTATTTGGGGAGAAAAAACAGTAAGAAGAAAGAGGAAATTAGCTTTAAGTTAAGGAGTGTATTATGAAAAAAATATCAATTGGTTCTTGGGCATATACGATTGGCCCGTACGCAGACAATCCGGTATCCTGGGAAGAAGTGATAAAGAAGGTTGCAGACTTAGGCTTCGACGGCATAGAGTTAGGTGGTTTCCCGCCGCATCCGAACCCGGATGTTATGCCGGAAAAGGCACAGCGGGACGCCTGTAAAAAACAGGTGGCGGATTTAGGGCTTGCCTTCTCGGGACTGGCCGCCGACCTCTGGAGCCAGCACCTTATCGATACGGATGACAATTCAGCATATATTGAAACTTTTCGTAAGAATGTGCAATTCTGTGTTGACCTTGGAATTCCCGCCATCCGTGTTGATACGGTTCAGCCGCCGACTATTTTCGATACGGTCGATGAAGCTACTGCTCTGAAGCGAGTGGTCGATACGTGGAAGGTTTGTGCTGCCGATGCCGCCGATGCGGGTATCCGTATGGCCTGGGAATTTGAGCCGGGCTTTGCGTTCAATAAACCGTCGGATGTTTTGAGAATTCTCGATGAGGTCGATAACGACAATTTCGGGGTGATGTACGATGCGTGTCATGCTTATATGGTCGCGTGTACGGGGGCCCGTCAGCCGGGCGAACCGGAGATTCTGGCCGGCGGGATACTTGAGTTGACGCAAAAGCTTCGCGGAAAAATCAATCACATCCACCTGATAGATTCCGACGGTACATTGCACGGTGACGAGACATCAACTCACGCTCCCTTTGGCGAAGGTAAGATAGATTTCGATGAGCTGATGCCGGAATTGGCGAAAAATGATATGGGGCACGATTGGTGGACGATAGATTTGTGCTTCTGGGCGGACGCGTGGACAGTAACAGAGAAGTGTAAAAAGGCAGTGGATGAGCTTAATAAGAAGTATGGATAATTAAAGTGAGCTAAAGTTACGAGTGCCTAAAGTGCCTAAAATGTTCATGGCCATCGTTTAAGGTTGTCGATGCTCGTATCCAATAACCAATTTCGTTTAAGGTTGTCGATGCTCGTATCGATGCTCGCCCTGGAAACTCGAGGCTCGGGCTTCCAGCCTCCAGTTTCGATACCAGCTTCGACACCGGCAAACGAGCTTCTACAACTGGGCAACTTTCGAGCATCCAACGTCGAGCTTCCAGTCCGATACCAGCTTCGACACCGACAAACAAGTGGGTCATCCGGCGCCGCAGCGACGGACTTCGAAGCCAAGAGTGGAATCTGCGTTGTTCTCGGCGATCCGAGTTGTGAGTTGGCAATAGAAATAGCTCGCGAAAGCGACCTGCTGGTCTATGTGCAGCTACCCGGCTCCGAAGACGTCGATCGTGCCCGCCGGACGGTTTAAGGTTGTCGATGCTCGTATCCAATAACCAATTTCGTTTAAGGTTGTCGATGCTCGTATCGATGCTCGCCCTGGAAACTCGAGGCTCGGGCTTCCAGCCTCCAGTTTCGATACCAGCTTCGACACCGGCAAAC
>JBDRTM010000230.1:0-6021 GCA_043824065.1 Planctomycetota bacterium
AACCACTTTTACTTATAAGGCTTCTGCAAAATTGAGGTTAGGCATATATTATTTAAGAAAATCTGTTTTTTTGATTTTCTTAAATAATCGACTAACTACTTATTACACAATAACTTACTGTTTGAAAAGAAAAAAACAAAAAACGATTTTTTTCTTTTCAAAGTATGCCTAACCTCAATTTTGCAGAACTCATTTACTTATAATAAGGGGGTATTCGCCAAGTTTAGCCATCGGCAGGCCGGCTTTCATAGTTTCTCGGTGGTTAATCTGAGTTACTGTCTATATAATTGCCGGCGTGAATACAACAAAGCCAAAACGAGCTTTTAACTTTGCTTTGCAGGGCTTAAACCAGCTTCTTTGGCCGGCAGTGTGTATCAATTGCGGCGAAAACATCTGTGAAACTGATGAGAACCTGTGCCAAGATTGCTGGGACCAGCTTCACGCCTGCGCGGGCGCTGATTACTGCCGGCGCTGCGGCCGGGATGCCAGTAAATTTGCTCTGCTGGAAGGGGCCTGCCCCGATTGCCAGGGTAAAGAATTTCACTTTGACCAAATAGCTCGAGTTGGCATCTATGCCCAGAGCTTACGAAAAATGATATTGGCCTTCAAAAACGGGCGGACAGAGCTGGATTCGGCGGTAGGGTCTTTAGCCAATTCCGCTTTACTGGGAAGCGGCTTTTGTAATGATATAGAACTTTTCGTATCTGTGCCGCTGCACTGGTCGAGGCGATTGCGTCGCGGCTACAATCAATCGCAGGTATTAGTCAGAAAGTTAAATCACACCACAGCCAAAATCAGCACAGAGCTTGTCCGAATCCGCCGAACCAAATCACAGCCGGCAATGGCGAGTCCCGCCGCACGTGCTAAAAATGTCGCCGGTGCCTTTGCTGTTCGTTATGGACATAATTTTACTGAGCGAAAGATTTGCCTTGTCGATGATATCAAGACAACCGGTGCAACGCTGAACGAGTGTGCAAAGACATTGAAACAAGCCGGCGCTTCAAAAGTCTTTGCGTTAGTTTTAGCCGTCGCAGGTCAAAATCAATAAAACCGTTTAGCTGTCGTCGGCACGACGACACTTTGGCTTTTGTATTAATGGAAACGATTTTTATATTATTTCATTGTAAATAGCCGTGCCGGCTACTGCTAAACGTATAAAACGATTACAGTTTTTCGTGCTTTACTACGGCTCGGTACAGGCCGTTGATGCGCTTGCCGTCAACGATTGTGGGGGAATATTTTTCGTTTCTCGGCTGAAGACGAATTTTATTCTCCGACTCGAAGAACACCCTCTTGAAGGTCGTCTCGTGCGGCATCGCAAAACGGACAAAGCAGTCATCGCCATTATGCACCTCGGCTGCGGGTGAGAATATCACTATATCACCCTCGTGGAATTTCGGCTCCATCGAATCGCCGACAACTCGAACGGCAAAGGCATTCGGGTCGTGCATGTCCGGACAGCGAATGTAATCGTCGGCTATGCCCACAGGGTAGTCCAGGTCATTGAAATCACTCGGATAGCCGGCTGAAACTTTATTTATTACGGGCACTAATCGACCGGCCGCCAGAGGCAACCTGTCCTGCTCGATGTTCAAGTCACTTTCGGCAAGAAGCTTGCTGAGCCGGCTTGCATTAGCTTTTTTATCAATAAGGTTTTTGATGACCTGCCGCCATTTCTGACTTTCAGCCTCAGCGGATTCATATTCCTGACGAACATCGGCAGGAAGACCTTCTATATGAGCAATGTGCAGCAGCAGGCCCGGTTCAAACTCAAGTGTCTTCTCCAGCCTGGTCAGCAGCTCGTCACCGGGCGGATTTTTTACCTTGCCGGTCTCAATGGTTGACAGGTACGGCTTGGAAAAACTGATGCGATTACTGACCTCGTCCAGAGTCAGATGTAACTGCTCACGCTTTTTTCTTATTATTTGCCCCAGAGACATATCGAATCCTCAAATTTTTCAACCGCTAATTAACTTCTATAAGCTCGTAACTACTGCTTCCCAGGCCGATACGCTCGGCGTGTTCAATCTGGTAACGCGGGTCGAGCTTGTCATTCTCCAACAGCTCGGCCAGTTTCCGGCCCGCCTTGTTTTCCACTAAATCCAGCGCTGCCTTATCGACAGCCACAGGGTCGGTTGAGGCAGCTATGCCGATATCATCAACCATTTTATCCATATTCGGTGTGCTAAAACAATCACAATCTTTGGTAACTGACAATAAAAAGTTAAAAAATGCAGCCTTGTTCTCTTTGCCCTTCAGTGCACCCAGTGCATATTCAGCGATACTTTTTTGTAATACTTCACATTCCGGGCCCCAATTGCACTTGACGGCACCGAATCTGCACAGCGCCATGCACTCTGCACAGCCGATACATTTGTCCTGGTCGATGTGTGCCTTGACGTCGTCAAGCGTAATTGCATCGGCGGGGCAATGCTCAAAACATACGCCGCAGCGTGTACAGTCGTTGCTGATGCTGAGCTTAAGAGCGGCGTGCTGTTTCATCTTGCCCCTTTTACTTGCACAACCCATTCCGAGTGTTTTCAGCGTACCTGCCGCACACGCTGCGGGATGGCCGGTAAAATGAGCCACCGAAAGAAGCGATTGGCATTTGACTATACCGGACGCAATAAAAACTTGTTTATCAATTTCGCCGTTGATTTCAACCGGTGCCTCATTTGTGCCGAACAATCCATCAGGAGCAATGAACGGTATCCCTAATCCTTCCAAGCTAAAGCCGTGCTTGGCAGCCAAAACAGCATGGTCGATGGCATTGTGCCTTCGGCCAACGTATAAAGTGGTGGTATCGGTTACAAATGGTTTTGTTTTCAATGCAAGCAGCTCATCCACCAGCCCCTTGATGCACGGAGCTGTTATGTGTGTGTTGTTACCATCTTCTCCAACGTGGACCTTGACCGCCGTGAAATCATTTTCCTCAAAGCATCCGGCAAAACCGCCGGCCTTAAACAGCTTGCGTGCCTTCTTGGAAATTACCTTCTCGCCGTCTTTAATTGAAGCTTTAATAAAATATACTTTAGAACTCATAAAAATCACCAGTCAGGCTTAAACAGAGCAACCTGCCATTTTACAATTGTTCAGCCCAATGAAACAGGCTAATTATTATATCGTTTTTTCACCTGACTGCAAGTGCTGCTTAGAAAGGAAAATGCTCAAACAGTATTTTAATCCCAAGACCAATAAGAATCAACCCGCCGATAGCTTCGATTCTACTTTCGAAAAAATGCCCGAATCTTTTGCCGATGCAAACGCCAAGATATGACAGTACGAATGTGACCAGGCCTATTATTATCACTGCAATAGCAATGGAGCTTACGATAAGTGAAAGGGTAATGCCGATTGCCAGGGCATCGATACTGGTCGCAATGGACAGAACCAGCAGAACAAAGATATTCGACGGGTCAAAATTTTCCTCGACTGATTTAATCTTGAATGACTCATAAATCATCTTGCCGCCGACCGCACTTAATAACCCAAAGGCTACCCAATGGTCATAATTTGCTATGTATTCTTTTACGCTCAAGCCCGCCATAAAGCCTATCAACGGCATAATCGCCTGAAAGCCGCCGAAGAAAACAGCTATTCGCAAGGCGTGCCTTACGTGCAGCTGCTGATACACACTGCCACTGACAATAGAGACCGCAAAGGCGTCCATTGCCAGTCCAACGGCTATTACTATGATTGTGACTAAATCCATAAAACGCCTTCAGAAGGTTCCTCTTTTCTACTCGGCTTTTATTATGCCCTCGTTAGTCAAGTCTTCGCTAATCTTTTGGCCGGGTTTGACAACCAGGAACTCACTGTCGTGCCAGCGGCCGTCAACAAGCTTTTGCATAAGGACGGGGCTGCCCTTTAGCTCGTCGTAGTTCCAGCGAAGAAATTCGGTGCAGTGTTTCGTATAATTCTTGTACTCATTCGAATCGACAAATCCCCAATCGATATACGTTGCCCAATCATACTCCTTTATCCACTTTTGCTCGACTTCCATCAGATATTGGGCGTTATCGTCCCCGTATTTTTCCTTATATTCTTTAAGCATTTTTTCATAGCGCTCCTCGCTGGGCTGCTTGCCGGATTCTATCCAGCCGGGGCTATACCAATAAACACCGCGGTGGGAGTCGAAGTATTCCTGGTATTTGTCTTTCGAGCCAAGCAGAAGCGTAATGCAATCATGGCCCCGCGGGGCAACAATGGGGATTTTCGCCGACAATCCTACGATGCCATTACTGCAAAGGCCGTAACCAAGCAGCGAAGCATCATAGGGGCGTCCCTGAATGTCACAGGTATTATCGAGAGCTTTCTGAACTTCCCGGCGAAGCTTTTCCGGCTCATCATGCAGACCCTGCTCCATCAAAACTATATCGACAACATTTTTCGAGCGGGCAGCACAAAAATACGCTTCCCTCTGCATTACTTTACAGGTTATGAACTGAAGTCTCATCTACGGTTTGCACTGCTTGCAGGGTCTTTTGCCGGCCTTTATCACTTCGTCTTTGCTGCTGTAACCTACGAGGTTTTCCGGCTTGATTCTCGTTGCCCAGCGACACCCGGGCTTATGGAAGACCTTGCTGTTCTTTGATGCTACATATCCATATCCGGCCACCGCCGATTTAGCGGCTGGTTTGGTTTGTTTTTCTGTGGCTGTCAATGAATCAGTTTCGCTTGCCCCGGCATCGGAGGATTGCTTGCCCAGCGGTTTAGCTGCAAGACTATAGCTTCCACCTAATGCTTTGTTTACAGCGGCTTTCATTTTAGCCAGGCCGGCCTTCGCTACCGCCAGCGGGTCCTGCTTCCAATAGGTCGGGTTGAACAGCTCCAGTGAAAGCACCGCCCTGTTGCCGTTGGCGTGCAGGTCACGAAGAATCTGAGTCAACGGTGCGATGCCGTCACCGGGAAAGACACGGTCCCGGTCGCCTATCGTCTCGCGCGGCGGGTCGGCAGGATAGTCATTCAAATGAAAGACCTGGATGGCCCGGGGACTGAGCAGTTTCAGGCCGTTGAAGTCAGAACCGCCCTTGTAGGTGTGATAGACATCCGGCAATAGACATGCCTTTGGGTGGCCGCTTTCAATCACTACGAACATCGCCTGACCTAATCGGTGAAGGTTTTTTGAAGAGCCCCATACCTCGACCTGCGGCACGATGCCCATTTCGTCGCCAAGTTCCAACAGCGCCCGATACCGCTCAGCCGCCTTCATAAGGTCAAGCCCTGCCGTTCGAGTAGCACCGGCCGGCGGCGCTGCAATACGCTTGCCCCCAATTTGGGCCAATACATCCATGTCCCGTTTGTTTTGCTCAAATGCTTTGGCACGCACACCATCATCGTCCACAATCCACCGGGAAAAAGAAATAGCGCTTTCAACGGTAAGTCCGAGGTTACTGATGCGTCTGCGCAGTTCATTGAGATTGCCGCCCCCCTTGGCATATTCATGGATTTTGTCGACCCACGGCTCAATGGCGCCATAACCTGCTTTTGCAGTAATCTCGATTTCCCTGTCCAAACTCAGTTTTTGTCCGCGAATAGTGCTGGTATTAAAACAGTAGCTAAACGGCACTGTGCGTTCGGAGGATGTTTTACTCGCGCCCCGGGCGACAGTAATACCGCCGGTGGTTACGGCCGTACCGATAGCAGCACCGGCACCGGCTATAAATCGGCGGCGAGAAAGGCGGTTTCTTTTCATAATCATCTCCTGTTTCTTATATATTTTAGCGTTATGCAAAATTGAGGTTAGGCATACTTTGAAAAGAAAAAATTGTCTTTTAATTTTTTTCTTTTCAAACAATAAATTATTGACCATCAAGCAATTGTTCAATTATTTAAGAAAATCAAAAAACCTAATTTTCTTAAATAATATATGCCTAACCTCAATTTTGCAGATGCCTTTGTATATTTCCGAGCCTCTAACGAGCTTATGCGATAAGGGCAAAGTTTAGAGTGCCTAAAGTGCAATTTTCGTTTAAGGTTGTCGATGCTCGTATCGATGCCCCTGCCAGCCACAAGCAGGGG
>JBDRTM010000231.1:0-7082 GCA_043824065.1 Planctomycetota bacterium
ATTCTACGACAATAGTGTTGGGTACTCTGAGGCGACTTTAACGCTGACTTATCCGCGTGACTGGACGGAGAATGGTGTTAGCACATTGACAATTTGGTTCAGAGGTGATTCGGCTAATGCTGCTGAGACGTTGTATGTTGCCCTCAATGGCAATGCGATCGTTACTAATGATAATCCGGATGCAGCACAGGTAACTAACTGGACGGAGTGGACTATCGACTTGCAGGCATTTGCCGACCAGGGCGTGAACTTGACTAATGTAAATACGATTTCTCTTGGTCTTGGTAACAAGAACATTCCGGTAGCTGGTGGTTCGGGTACGATGTACTTTGATGACACTCGACTGTATGCTCCGGAATCAGCGCCGTAAGCCTGGATTTAGCCGGTAAATAAAATTGCGCGGCTGATACGAAGCTCTCAAAGTTTGAGATTGCCGCGTCCCGCACCAATTGAGCTTAGGCTCATGCCTAATTGGTGCGGGACTGACGGTAACAAACAAGAGGACACCGGATTCGTGTTAATTCGGGGCCTATACTGATTGATTCGGTATAGGCCCCCTTGTTTTAGGACAATAAGAGAATGTAGAAAACAACAGTATTCTTGGTTAATCATTTTGACTTTCAAGAATCTGCCCCAAGCGGCCTGCTGAATTTCCGGGAGTATTATAATTATCCGGTTGATGTTTTCTCGAAATCTTGTTAACAAATAAACCTATGCCGGATAAAAACAAAAAGTATCGCATCTTTATCAGTGCCGCCGAGCCAAGTGCCGACGCCCACTGTGCAGGCCTGATAACCGCTTTACAAAAAAGCGGTTATGACATTGAATTTGTCGGCGTAGGCGGTCCAAAAATGGCTGAGGCCGGCTGCAGGTTGTTGGAAGCCACCGTCGGCCAGGCCGTAATGATATACAAGGCCTTTAGCCACGTCGGCCGTTATTACAGGTTGATAAAACGCGTAATTCGCTTTTTAAAAAGCAGCAAGGTTGATTTGGTTATCGTTTGTGATTCCCCTGCCTTTAACTTCCACATCGCAAAAGCCGCCAAAAAAGCAGGCATCAAAACCGTTTTCTACGTTGCTCCACAGCTTTGGGCCTGGGGGGGCTGGCGAATCCACAAGCTTCGCAAATGCTGTGATAAACTCTGCTGCATACTGCCCTTCGAGCAGGATTGGTTCAGGCAAAGAGGTATGGATGTGGTTTTTGTGGGCAATCCACTTTTTGATGAATTGGAGATTGGCTCGGCCCATCATAAAAAATATGCGGAGTTTGAGCCGAAGAACGCCAGATTCGCTATTATGCCCGGCTCGCGAACCGCTGAGATTGACTTGCTCTGGGGAGCCATGCAGCAGATAGCGCTGCGCTTAAAGGATAAATACCCGGCAGCAAGCTTTGTTACCGTAGCTGTGGATACCGAACGAGAACAACTGCTACGAAAAACACAAATCCCCGGCTTTGAGTGCCAATATACCATTGGTTCAGTTAGCGACACTGCCAACGCCGTTGATTTTGCGCTCGTTGCCAGCGGCAGCGCTACTCTGGAAGTAACGGCGGCCGGCTGTCCGATGGTAATAATGTATCAATCCATCAGAATTCTATGGCTTCTGCTTGGATGGATGATAAAAACGAAGTACCTGTCTCTGGTCAATATCTTAGCCGGCAAGGAATTAGTGCCGGAATTTATGCCTTATTTTAGCTCGATTGAGCCGATTGCCGAAAGCATTGAGCGGCTTTTGGAAGACAGGGAAAAGCTGACTCAAATCAGCGGTGAGCTGATTAAATTAGTTGGGCCGTTAGCTGAGAAAAAAGCCCGTCAGGAGGTCGCAAAGATAGTTCTTGAAATGCTGCCTTAAACATCAAAAATCAAAGTGCAAAATGCAAAATTGAGGCTGTTTCAAGATTTTGGATGCCGCCAACCGTCATCTTGAGCGGAGCGCAGCGAAGTCGAAAGATCTGGCCAACGATTTCAGACTTCTGTCTTCCGACTTCTTTTGCCAGGAGATACGAGATACGCGACCGCAGGCCGGTTCAGGGCTTTTTTGGTGGTGTGCGAATTCCATTTTTGCTTTCTTCTTCCCCCCCGACCATTGGCCCCGACAGTGGTAGTATTTAGAAAATATGGAACGACCGGCCCCGTGATTGTAAACGTCGTCATAAGCCGATAAAAGACTTATGCGACAAGGTGGCGCGTTGCCACCGTTGATCGCGGATTATTAACCTTGCGGCAACAGAGCCGCATACAATGTAAAGGAGCCGATCATGACTAATTCTACCACACATGTAGCTATGGACACTCACAAAAAACAGCACAAAGTCGCATTATACTATCCTGGCGATGCGCAGATTGTCGAGTTCACCGTCAAAAACACCGCCCGTGACATCAGGAAGATGGTAAACAAGATCAAAAAGCAGGCACCAGCAGATGTTGCATTTTGCTATGAGGCGGGTGTTTGTGGTTTCACTCTCAAACGCAGGATAGAAGCTTTGGATTGTAAATGTGCGGTCATCGCACCATCCCTAACACCGATAAAGCCCGGAGACAGAATAAAAACAGATCGCAGGGATGCAAAGAAATTACTTGCAATGTTCAAGGCTGGGCTGCTCACAGAGGTATATGCCCCAGACCAGAAGCAGGAGGCAGCCCGCGAGCTGACACGATGCAGGCAAACAGCACAGGAAAACCTAAAAAGGATACGCCACCAGCTGCTCAAATTTCTTACCCGTCACGGCTATGTCTACACAAATGGTAACCACTGGACACAAAGACATCTTCGCTGGCTGTGCAGCCTCGAATTTGATGAACAGCCGCTGCTGCGGGATGTGTTTGACAACTATTTCACCCAGATGCAGCATTGTATACAGCGTCTGGCTTCTCTTGACAAGGAAGTAGAGAAGCTGGCGGAAAGCGAAACCTATAAAGAGGTAGTCGGACTTTTGCGTTGCTTCCATGGAATAGATACACTAACCTCCATAACTATAATCACCGAGATATTCAACTTTGGCCGTTTCTCCAGTCCGGGTGAGCTTATGAGCTATCTGGGACTTACAGCCTCTGAGTCGTCCAGCGGCGAAAAAGAGCACAAAGGCTCAATAACCAAAGCAGGTAATAAACGTGTCCGGCGTCTGCTGATAGAAACGGCCTGGCATTATCGCCATCCATACATTTCAAGAAGCAAGGCCTTGAGACAACGAAGAAAAGATCAGCCGCAATGGGTAATAGACATCGCTGACAGAGCCGGACAACGGCTTCGAAAACGTTACTGGTATCTTGTTAATCGTGGCAAGATACCATGCAAAGCCACAGTAGCTGTAGCCAGGGAATTAGCAGGATTTATATGGTCGGTATTCAAAGAATATCAGGCAAGAAACCAGGAAAAGGCGGCGTGATGGATTACGATTTTATTTTCTTTTCATCAGGCCTCCTCCGAAGATTTTTGATATTTGAAAATTGGATATAAGGATGATACTGACAGGTGCAGGCACGATAGGAGTAATATGCGGCGGGGCTATGTGATAGGTCTTGCCTGTGGCGGACTGAACTCACGATTTTAGAAGGCAAAAGGCTCCTGACGAAGAATATCAATGTCGGCTCTGTCCCTAAGGGATAATCCACGAATATCAGACTGATTCATCGTCGAAGCAGCCTGTACCTCGAAGTGTCATTAATAAGATGTAGAAAAGAATAAAACAACTGAACATTATAGCTTGACAAAGGTCGTTCCATATCAGCCCCCGGCATTGTCGGGGGTTGCTTGCCCCGAACCAAATTAGGTTATAATTTTGGTGCGCGGGTCATTGCGAGGAGGCCGAAGGCCGACGCGGCAATCTCAGACCAAATAGTCAATAGTAAATAATAAATTGATTTTTCTTTTATCTTTCCGTCCTTTTATATAGCCCCCAGTCCTGTGCTGGGGTGATTATTTATCGTTTTACCCACCCCTGCGGTGGGGGGAATTATTTTTGCCTTTTTACCCAGTCCTGTGCTGGGGGGATTTTTCTTTGCCTTTTCCCTTCTTTTGTGTTATTTTCTGTTCCTAAATGCGTGATGCGGACATCTTGAAGCGAAATTACGAGAAAGCAGAAAATAGTTGATTATCCATAGTTTTGAAAATTTTTTTCTTGTTTTTTACAGAATTCCGGCAATAGTATAACCGAATGAAGCTGGATTAACAACTTTGAACCAGCCACCAAAGATCACCTGCGATGAACAGCATGGGTTTAAGCAAGTACTGTGTGACTATATAATGCCAAAATGCGTTTTTAGGGGTGGCAAAGGAGTTAAAATGAAACAGGCAGAAAAGGATAATCCATCAAGTCCCATCGAATCAGGTATTGATGTTTTACTCGCTCTTCTCTACGCTCCTGGAGCATCTGGACAAACAGCGGAGCCAATACACGGGACTACTCGTTTGCAGAAGTTACTGTTTCTTTTATGGAAAGAAGGTAAATTCTACGAGGATATTACTAATTTATACAATTTTAAAGCTTATGACTTCGGTCCTTGCATGGACGATCTATACGACGACTTGGAATTCGCCGAAGATATTGGTCTGCTTACTATAGATGAGGTACCGTCTGGTAATGAGTATGAAGGTGCAGACGAAGATGCATTTCTTCAGGATTTTGGGTTCAATTTGGTCAAGCGTCCCACTCGTCGTGATTTCTCCTTAACTGAAACCGGTAAGGAAGCCGCCAAAGAGATTTATGATGCTCTCGATGAAGAAAGACGACAACGCCTCAACCAAATTAAACGCCGATTCAATACAATGCAATTTTTTGACTTGCTCAGATATGTATACCACAAATATCCATCATTCGCTAGGAAATCCGTACTATCATTATGATGCAGATTATTATCGAGAACAAAGAAATACTTACACTGAGTATATCAGTGTTGGGGATACTGTTATCACTTGCGTTCGGTGGTATTCTTAGGATGGCGTCAAAAAATATGTTTAGAATATGAGAGCCGCCGCGATGTAGCAATCAACATCCTTCGTGATCGATTTATACAGCGTACAAGCACTCATTACTCAGATGTTGCCCAAGAACGGAAAAGCAAAAAGATTGAGGTTGAAGAAATTTACAAGCGACCAGAGCAGAAAATACTTATACGTGAGCTTGCAAGTGATCTTGAAGACCAGAATCGAGTACGTAGGCTATTTCGGTGGCTTGCCCTAGCGAGCCAAATATCGTTTGGTCTAATCTGGGCTACAATCATATTTATAATCATCGGGATTGTCTCAATCTGGTTCAACCCTCCACTCTTTCTCATTGTGGTTTGGCTCGTGGCAATCGGTACTCTTCTATTTGGTTTTATAGTATCTGTCTCAGCAATGTGTGTTCTGGACGGGCTATACTTTCAGCTTGTTCACCGAATAATTGAGCCGGAGGGTGAATAAGATATGTGTTCAGAGTTACATAATAAACATTTTCATCGCGAAGTAGACATGTATGAACCACTGTTGCGCCTTTTCAATAATATTGAAATTATCGTAGCAGAGGTTCCATTCTTTGGAAAACACATTGATCTAATATTCGCTTCTAAGACTCTTCTCAGCCTTTATGCGGTTGAAACAAAGCTGCGAGATTGGAGAATCGCATTCAAACAGGCAGCCTTAAATCAAATTGCAGCTCAGCGATCTTATATTGCTGTCCCTAGAAAGCTTGCGATTCAACTATTTAACAGTGAAAAGGAACTTTTTTTACGATATGACGTAGGTCTCATAGCAGTAAGTGCGAACGCCAACATCCTTCTTAACGCAACCCGAAACGGATGCTTCAGCCTGCGACACTACCGCGTTCTAAAGAAAACGTTAAACAAAGTGAAAATCCAAAAACCTAAGAAAATAGGAGTTGTTGCTGATGCCATTTCCAAGCGAACAAAAACCTTGGTTGTTCTACAGACTTGGACCAGCGAAGGAAAAAGAACTATTTAAACATCGTAGAAACACGTACGATGGAGTCGTTGTTCCTGCGCACATTGCTTCATATTATTCAAAGTTCTGCTCAGAGTTCATTGGTTCTCTGGGTAAACCATACTTTATCGATCCATTGACATACATATTTGCCTATAATCCATCGCAAATAAAACGTTTTGTGAAGGACAAGAAAACTGGTAAGACCATACGCAACAATTTTGGTAAGAAAAAGAAAGGTGACGTTAAACGCTCGTACTTAAAGCTGGTGGAAGTAGAATATGGTGGGATAATACAAAAGGTTGTTGAACAAAATCGCTCAATTAATCCAAAAGACTTGAAAGATACCTCAACCAATGAGAAATTCGTAAAACAGGTTGTAGAATTTCAGCGCAACCGTCTTTCTTCTGTTCCTGAAAAATATAAAAAGTACGAAAAGTATGCCAAGAAGAGCGGTAAGGAAATTACTTCTTCACCCCCCATTTGTTTGGTTTCACCATACTTCCCAATAACCACACTTGATGCACGGGGATGGCACTCAACTAACGTAATGCTGATTAAACTCACGAAGGAAATAGCAGATGGCATTCCTGTCTTAGCGGTTATTCTTGCTGAAACAGCAGTATTGGCTCAAAATATTAAGCAAATTTCTAAAGATTATTCAGAAGCTGGAGCTGATGGTTTCTTGCTCTGGCCGGATGGATTCTCAGGTGATCAAGACTCCGCTGCGTTGCGCGTGGTATATGATGCAGTCGAGACGTTGAATGAAGGCGGAAGACCTGTGATTCTAATGTATGGTGATGCTTTCTCATTGGTATTACACTACGCTGGACTTGCAGGCTTCGCGTGTGGAATTTGCTATGGAGAACGGAAGTTATCCGCGCAGGATGTAGATATTGAGGGCCTTATTCCGCCTCGGTATTACCTACGCAAGTTAAAGAAGAAAGTCCAAATCGAGACCGAAGTTCGCCGTATTCAGATTGACCAGTATCCTGACCTAGTATGTAGTTGCGAAATCTGCCAACGCAAACCTGACCCTGTTAATTTGGATGATACGGAGTCCCGAGAGCACTTTATGCTTACAAGAGCAGACGAGATAAAGGAACTTCGTGAAGGTCTTTCGCAGGAGCAGTTTGCTAGTATCTTGCGTGATGCTTACCAGGGACA
>JBDRTM010000232.1:0-4373 GCA_043824065.1 Planctomycetota bacterium
CACAGAGGTCGCAGTCCTTACTATGTCTATCTTCTCCCTGGTAACTTCACCGACCACCCTTGCTGCCAACGCGGGGCCAGGGAAGGGAGGGCGATTATAGACGGATTCCGGCAGGCCCAAGGCCTCTGCAACTTTTCTTACGCCATCTTTACGCAGTTGTACTATGGCGTACACGCCACGCAGATCGGCCAATGGAAGAAGGAGCTCATCAGGCGCTCAGCTGAGCTCTTTGCCAAGCGGGATAATACCATGGCAAAGCAGCATGAGGAGCTGGCCGATAAGCTCCACAAGACCATCGGTGAGATCACGATGGAGAATAGCTGGCTCAAAAAAAAATTACAAATCTTGAGCTAACCGAGCGCCGTGAGCTTATCGATGAGGATAATGAGAAGTACAGCGTGCGCAGGCAGTGTGCCATCGCGGGACTCAACCGCTCGAGCTGGTACTACGAGCCGGCTTTGCCCTCGACAGAGGATCGGAGACTGATGGATCTCCTGGATGAGCAGTACACCAAGACGCCGTTCTACGGAGTACGGAACATGACGACGTATTTACGCAGCTTAGGATATACCGTCGGCAAGGACCACACACGGACGCTCCTTCGTAAAATGGGACTTGTGGCGATATTCCCAAAGCCGAATCTTTCGAAGCCGCACCCGGAGAACCGCGTATATCCGTACCTTCTGAGGGATCTTGACGTTGTCCGGCCGAATCAGGCCTGGTGCGCTGATATCACGTATATCAGGCTGAATTGGGGTTTCGCGTACCTGGTGGCGATCGTCGACTGGTATAGCCGCTATGTACTCGCCTGGAGATTATCGAATACGCTTGAGGCAGATTTCTGCGTAGAAGCATTACGGGATGCCATTGAACATTACGGCATACCCGATGTTTTCAATACCGATCAGGGAACGCAGTTTACTCCGCATGATTTTATTAATGTGCTCACCTCGCATAACATCAGTATCAGCATGGACGGCAGAGGCAGGTGTTTAGATAACATCTTCGTTGAAAGGCTCTGGAGAACGGTCAAGTACGAGAATGTTTACTTAAAAGGCTACCAGACGATACCGGAGGCGCGGGCGGGGCTCACTGAATACTTCGGGTTCTACAATAAAGAACGGTTCCATCAGTCGCTTGATAACAAAACTCCCTGGGAAGTTTACTCAAGTCTTCCCGGCGTGGCGACGGAGCAAGCACAAATCGGGGTATGCCAAGATATGTCCTCCGCCGAGAAAACGTCGTATAATGCAAATGTGAGCGATTTTTCGGGAGTAGATCGGTGAGGTTATCCACATATTCACAGTATCCACAAAGAAAGAAAAAAGAACCAAAAAAGAAAGAAAGGACTACTACTACGGGTACATCTTATTTTCACCTAAGAATGGTCTTGACAAACCCGACCACTTCAATCATTGATTTGCGCTTTAAGCTTATTGGTTAGTTTTTCACCAATTACTTTGCCCTCATCGGACACACCAATTAGAATAATGCCGCCTTTGGTGTTGGAGAAAGCGACAATATCTCTATCAATCCGTGGAGTATATTGCTCCTTAAACTCAACGGTTAAGCCTTCACCCTCTTTAAGGAGCAACTTTAAGTCAGTTATCTTCATTATTTTTTCTTTCCCTTTTTCGCTTTACCTTGATTTTTCTTCCAATCTTCAATCGCCTCAGTTGACGATAATAGAACTTTTTTAGATGAGTTTATAGGGTTTTGTTATACGGAGGAGGCTAAAGAGGTTGGGGGCATGTCTAAGATCACCGCGAGAACCGTCCCTTATTTGTAAAGAATGGCCCTAAATTATCTCATTTTAAATCTTAACAGATAATATTTAAAACGGATACGTCTTCTTAGGTGAACTACGCTCAAAAGAAAACGGCTTTTAGTGGAAATGTAATATGGTATCTGGAGAAAGATTTTGTACTTAAAAATCATATTAGGAATTTTATTCCATAGTTTATATTTTAAAATAAATCTTATAATAAATACTGGTAAATGCGCAATTATAGTCATAAAACTCAATAATTTTTTATCTTTTATATAAGATGCTCTTAACCCCCCATGTTGTATCCTTTCAATATCTTTCTCCGTGATTAACCCATATCTCGTTCCATAATTAACGATATTTGTTTTTGGGAAATACAAAAGGTTATATGCCGTTATGAAATCTGGGCGGAGCTTTGTATAAAACTCTATATCTTCGAGAATGTCATGTTCTGATTGAGTAGGAAGGTTATACATAGTATCCACTTTTACTAGTATATTGTATTTCTTTAAATTCTTAACGGCTTCTTTAGCATTTTTATCCACAAATCTATTGCAAACATTTCTCAACAATCTTTCAGAAGTTGTTTGAACACCCATCTTTACGCTGATACATTTAGCTTCCAACAATAATCTTGCTGTTTCTTCCGACATATATCTAAAGCGGGAATTTATCTCAAGAGGGAGATTGACATATTTCTTATACAGGTTTACAAATTTTGCTAACCAATTTAAATCTCTGGCAAAACAATCATCATAAGGGTATATGAATTTATACCCTTGTTTTTTAGCCATTTTTAATTCCTCGATAACATTCTCTACGCTTCTTTTTCTCAACCAACTCCCCTTTTTATTATAAAATTCTCTCATAAAATGGTTAAAACAAAAAGAACAGTTGTAAGGACATCCTCTCTCTATTTGGCAATAATAAATATCATCGTAAAAAGGTACTTCATTCTTAGTAATTGATTTATCAGGAAATGGTAAAGAATCTAAATCGCTTATAACATTTTCAATGGGATTGTAAATTATTTTATCCGCATCTTTATAACATAGATTATATACACTACTATAATTCTGAGGTTTTGTATCGATCAACGTCATTAACTTAGATAAAGCTTTTTCTCCTTCTCCGCGGATAACAAAATCGACATGTTTATTTTTTAATGTGAGCTCTGGTAATGCAGATGCATGTACATTTCCAAAAACTATCGGAATATCGTATTCGCCTTTAATAATTTCTGACACTTTAATCGCCCAACTATAGATAGGAGTAAGCACAGAAAAACCTATAAGATCTGGACCATATGTTTTTATCCGCTTATATAATCTGCAGATAAAATTTGAATCGTAAAAGTCTAGGATCAAATTGGTTTCGTGTCCCATTAATTTTAGATAAGAAGATAGGATCTCTATGCTCAACGATGTGTTTTCAGCAAACTCTAGCCTATGAATAAATAAGATCTTTGCCATATTTATTGATATAAAATGATATATATGAAAGATATATTTAACGGGAGTACCTTACAACTGATTATTATACTTTCCAACATAACAAACCTCAAGCATAATCTGTTTGGGGTTTCTAAAAGGTCTCTCGGCGCTCGCTACGAGCCCTACCATTCACTACAAAACAAAAAGCCCTCTGTTATATAAAGGGCTTTTTAAGACTGGCTCGGGGGGTGGGGGCGTAGGATGCCTTCCTCTCTGTCCCGTAAGCCTATATATAATGCCCTAAAACCTGTCATCCCCTCGAAAGCGGGAATCCAAATACCCATTCAGAGATAGGTTTTATAGAGATAAATAGCGCTTCGAATAAGGCTCGAACCTGCAAAAATGTCCAAATTTGTCCATGTTCTACGTGGTCAATTTAACGTAACTTATTGTCTATCATGTAGCTATATATGTCCAGTGTGTTAGTGGTGGACATGTACTTAATAAAGAGCTGCTTGTACAATTTGGCTCCCCTTAGTTGATGATAATAGAACTCGTGCCCCGTACCCGAGCGAAGCAAGTAGCACGGGGTTTTTAGATGAATTTATAGGGTTTTGTTATACGGAGGAGGCGGAGAGGTTAGAGGAATGTTTTAAAGATTCGTGTAGGGTGTCCCTTTTTTGACCGTCCCCTGTTAGCTGTTCTCTTTTGCGCTTTCCTGATTCGTTTGGAAAATAGTACTGAGCTACAACTTATTAGACTACCTCCATAGTTGACGGTGGTTTAGAGGCTATGTTGTATGTAACGCTTACTACACCGGGGACTTCTTCAACTATCCTATTTGCCAATTTGGTTAGAACCTCGTAAGGCAATCTTGTAGGCGTTGCCTTTCTGGCATCGATACTATCCCAACATCTTACTTCTATCTGAAGACCAAAATCACGCCTTCCCGCACGCATGCCGGTGACCCTGTCTTCATGGAGAATCGCCATATATTGAAACGCGCCCGTAGCATGCAACTCCTCTTCAACCACAGAGGTCGCAGTCCTTACTATGTCTATCTTCTCCCTGGTAACTTCACCGACCACCCTTGCTGCCAACGCGGGGCCAGGGAAGGGAGGGCGATTATAGACGGATTCCGGCAGGCCCAAGGCCTCTGCAACTTTTCTTAC
>JBDRTM010000233.1:0-4151 GCA_043824065.1 Planctomycetota bacterium
CAGTGGATTAAAATAGGGACATTCCCAAATGGCGATACGTTAAGTCGGATAAGTCTTCCTCCGCAGTTGTACATCAAGCCTTTAGTCCCCGGTTAGATAACGCCTTGCTATCTCACGGGGCAGTCACAGAAAATAACACAAAGGAATTGAAAAGGCAAAGGAATTTTAGTGGATTAGAGAATTAGAGATTAGAGAATTGGAAAGAAAAAGGAAAAGGCAAATGTAAAATCCCCCAAGCACAGGACTGGGTAAAAAGGAAAAGCATTCCTTACGTTTGCACCCACGGCAAGAGACAGGGGCTAAATACGCTCAACGCGGGGCGTCGAGTTGGTGGCGGGGGGAAGTGGATTTCGGATTTTTGATTGGATATGTCATATTGGTTGATTGGTACATCTCTGGTGTGAGCGGACCCCGGGTTGAACCCGGGGCTAAGCGAGACGGAGGCCCTGGCGGGGCCAGGGCGGTTTTTTAATTGAACCCCCAACGCTACCTTATAGGCAGGTAAGATCATGGGGTTGGGGGGCTAAACAATCAAATTGGTGCGAAATGCTAATTTGTATCCAAAACTTCTTTCAATGTTTTGCAGACAATTGCCACTTCATCCTTAGTCAGATTGTTATGGAACGGCAGGGCGATAGTGCTGTTAGACACGGCTTCGGTAACAGGGAAATCGCCTTGCTTATAGCTGAATTGCTCGACCATAAAGGGCTGCAGATGCACCGGTGGAAAATAATTGCCGACCTGAATGTTTTTATTTCTCATCTCTTGGAGAATCTGCTCCCGTTGCTCCAAAGTAAAACCATCTGCAAGCCCCGATACGTCTACGACGGACGGGGCAAGCCTGACGACAAAGACAAACCAGCTGATATGGCAAGCATCCGGCTCGGCGGGCACTATAAGTCTGTCGTCATCAGCTAAGATTTCCTGATACCATTTTGCAACCTGTCGGCGTTTGGCTTTGATTTGGTCTATTCTCGAAAGCTGCACAATGCCGAGCGCACAATTTATGTCGCTGAGCCGGAAGTTATAACCCAGCCTGTCATGGCCCAGCCAACTGCCCCCACTGCTCCTTCCCTGATTGCGGAGCGATACGCAGATATCCGCCAGATAATCGTCGTTTGTCAAAATCATTCCGCCTTCGCCGGTGGTTATCTGCTTGTTGGGATAGAAGCCGAATACACTCATCGTTCCGAATGTTCCGACCTTTTTTCCGTTCAATGCAGAACCGAGGGCTTCACAACTGTCTTCGATTACCGCCAGATTGTGTTTCTGAGCAATTTCGCAGACCCTGTCAAGACCGGCGGGATTGCCGAAAACCTCCACGGCTACAATGGCTTTTGTCTTTTCGGTAATGCCGGATTCGATATTAGCAGGGTCGATATTCAAACTTGCCGGGTCAATATCAACAAAGACGGGCCTGGCCCCGGCCATCATAATAGAAGCTGCGGAGGCAATGAAGGTAAACGGTGTTGTAATAACTTCGTCTCCCGGGGCAATTCCCAGTGCTAACATACACAAGAACAGGCCGCTGGTCCCGCTATTGACGGCGACAGCCCGCTTTGTGCCAATGTAACTGGCGAAGACCTGCTCGAATTCCGCCAGTTTAGGGCCGAGTGACAGGTTGGGACCGCGAAGCACTTCACAAACCGCCTCGATTTCTCTCTCGGTGATATCCGGCCGAGACAAATATATCTGCATAGCAAAATCTCCTTGGCGAAATTGTACTGCTACTGGCTAATAAATCAATTGGTAATTTGTAACTGGTAATTACCTGACCATTTAACCAACAACTATTTAAATAGTATCGGTTGTGGAAAACAAAACCCGACGATGTCACCCCTGCCCCTGCTTTCGCAGGGGTAAACTTGTCCCCGCGAAAGCGGGGAGCAGGGGTCCAGAGCGAAAAAGCTGGATTCCCGCTTTCGCGGGAATGACAAATACTGTTTCCACAACAGAAACTAATTAAGTACTTATGGGACGTGGTACTAATGAGATAATCGTTTATTTGTCCGCACTGCTTCGCTTTTGGGAAGCAAAAGGGTGGGGGCTTGAAAATTGTATTTGTATGTTAAACAGCCTTCGATTTAAAACCGAATAAAGATACGGTTTGAGTATATAGTGGCGGGAATCTGGAAATGGCAAAAGGCAAAAACGTACTAACGACAGGCGACGTAGCCAAGATTTGTAACGTCGCACCTCGAACAGTCTCGAAGTGGTTTGATAACGGCCAACTGAAGGGCTATCGCATACCTGGCAGCAAGGACCGGCGAATACCAGTCAGCGAGCTGATTCGGTTTATGAAAGTGCATAATATGCCTACCACGGCACTTCCGGTCGGCAAAATCCGGGTGCTTATAGCAGACAGCAACGACAAAACTGCATCGGCTTTGGCCGATATTTTGCGAAGCGAGGGAGACTACGAGGTCCAAACCGTTCAGAGCAATTTTGGGACAGGTGCGGTCGTTCAGAAATTTGCCCCCCATGTTCTGCTGGTAAGCCTTTTGGCCGAAGGTATAAATGCGATGAGCATTTGTAAATACATTCGTGCTAATGAGGATTTGCGGACTATCAAGGTAATAGCGATAGTGAACCAGTTAAGCGATTCTGAGTCGGCAGCCTTGCTGCAGAAGGGCTTTGATGGTTATGTGCCTTACTCCGCTGAAGCCACAGAGGTCATCAAGAGGATTGAAGAAGTTACTGCGATTATCTATTAGACTGTCATTTTTTAGTAGTCTTTGAAATGCCTCATCCATTCGGGCCAGTCAGTGGGCTGGACATAGCCGGCCATCGTCCAGGGGCCTGCTATGTCGTAGCCAGTATTCCACTTCAATGTCCATAATTCTTTTAGTCCGACCTTTCTGGTGGTCCAGTCCATAAAGAGGACATTTATAAATCCATCGTGACGGTTAATGCAGAAAATGCGCATTTCGTCTCCAGTGGTACCAACTCCTGTTCGTGGCTCCCCATCGTATGAAGGAGGCTCGTCCATGTGGTATGGTTGGCCATCGGCGCGCCAGGCACCATCGCCCATGACCGGTACGTTGTTCAGACCTTTATGATTGGTGTTTCTCCAGTACTCCTCGAGTTTGCGACCGCCACTTGTATCATCGCTGTCATAAATCCACTCATTTAGTGCATAGCTTCCGGCATTTTCAAGACTTGAATAGCGGACGGGAGCTCCCTCAGACATAGTTTTTGTGGCCATCGGGCAGTAGAGCAGTTGTTCACTGTTAGAGTAGTATTCCACGAGCTTCTGCATCCAATCACTGCCCATATAGTCGGGGAATTTGCTGTCGTTTTCCTCAGTGTACATTGCCCAGACAAGGCCCCACTGTTTGAGATTGGACTGACAAGTGATTGTCTTTGCCTGTTTCCTTACCCTCTGTAGGGACGGCATCAATATAGCCATCAATAGGGCAATAATAGCGATAACTACCAAAAGCTCTATTAAAGTAAACCCCGTTAGTCCTAAGGACTCCGCCGCAAGGTGTCCCGCGCAGCGTCCCTTACGGGACTGCCGAAAGGCATCCCTGCCGAAAGGCATCCCTGACGGGATTACGGGATTGACGGGATTGCGGGACTTTCGGAGAAAACTCCGGTGTCGTTTCCGGACGTCTGTTTGGCTTCCCGCAAAGCGGGGTCCCTCCCCGTGTCTTTCGGGCAATTTTCTGTTTTCCCGCTCGGGGACATCAACTTCTAACGGGGTAAATCCTTTTTGTCTGTTCATAATAACCCCTTTTTCCGTTTACCTGTTGAGATGTGCAAAAACAACTTTGTGTTTCGTTAATTTTTAATTTTTTATTCCTGTGTCAATTTAGGCTATTTTGCCTAACACAATATTATACACCCGAACCTGATTTGCCACAATAGCAAAATGGCTCAAACTCAGGTTTTTTCCAAGACACTACAGAACAAAGCCGGTCAATGCCGGCATTAACAAGCAGTACCGTAAAGTCTTATAACTATTTATAACAGAAAGTCTTACAACTCACGGCCCGTGCGAATTACCGAGAGAGAGAGAGAGAGCATGAAAAAACCTTAGTTTGAGATAAATTTTTCTTGAAGTGACGCATCGAATCTGGTATAAAAATAGTAAGGTCTGAGCTTTGTAATTGGTTTTTGTATTTGTATTGGCCGTTGATTTTAAGTTT
>JBDRTM010000234.1:0-3392 GCA_043824065.1 Planctomycetota bacterium
TCCAAGGATCTCATTGCAAACGACGAAACGGAAATCAGCGAGGTGGTTCGCCGCCGGCTCTTTCAGGAACTGGGCAATGAAAAACTTCGGAAAAATGTGGCCAAGCTCTATGCGGACTGGTGCTTCGAGCGCCGAGCCCAGCTCCCTTCAGAATGGACGGCAATAGACAGCTCAAGCACCGAGGCCAAGGCCAGGGAATACCTGCAAATGCGATTCGAGCTCTGCTACCCTTTTCATCCAGCCACCCTCTCCGTTTTTCAGCGCAAGTGGCAGATGCTCCAGCAATACCAGCAGACACGGGGCACCCTGGCCATGCTTGCCCAGTGGATCTCCTGGGCCTACAAGGACGGGTACACATCCGCCAGGACCGAACCGCTCATTACCCTCGGCTCTGCCCCCTTGCATGTATCTGAATTCAGGAGCATTGTACTCGGACAGGTCGGGGAATCCCGCCTTGGCGCTGCCCTGGATGCAGATATCGCCGGAACCCATTGCCATGCCGGAGCCCTGGACGCCGACACAAAGGGAGCCCTGAAAGGGATTCACAAGCGTGTGGGAGTGACCATTTTCTTCGAATCCACTGGTGGCCAGACCGAAAAGATCGCCCATTTGCCGGAGCTGCGATTTGCCCTGGGGGAGCCGGAGATTGATACGACTTCTGTGGATAACGCCGCCTTTGCACTGGAGGACAAATCCTTTTTCATCCGGCGAGTGGGATCCGATGGCTTCAAAATCACTCATCAGCCCACCATGAAGAAGGTCGTGAGTGATAGAAGGGCCTCCCTGGATGATGAAAAAGAGATAATTCCCGCCATGCGAGGTATAATCCAGAAAGAATTTGATCGGGGCGCGACCGTCCCGATTGTCTCTTTCCCTGCGGACGGCGCTTCTGTCCCGGATACGCCCAAACTGACCCTGATTACCATGGACCCTGAATCGGAATGGACGGGAGCCGGTTCAATACGGGAGCGGATTGCTGAATGGTCGAGACAGCGGGGCAGTTCCCCCAGGCTTTACCCTGGCAGCCTAGTCTGGTGCCTGAAGAAGCCTGGACGCGATTTCCGGGAAAAGGTTGAGCTTTGGCTGGCATGGAAAAAGGTGGCTAAAGAGATTGCCGAAGGTACACTGGGTGGAGACTTCGACAAAGGGGATCGTGCAGAGCTTCAGACCAAAGTGGGGGACAGCGAAGAGGCGGCCAAGGATGAAGTATGGGGCGGCTATAGATACGCGGTAATCATTGACAGCAGAGAGCAGGATGGGCTCAAGGCCATAGATCTCGGCGCCGGACATTCCAGCAGCGGGGAGACCCTTTGCGGTAGGGTTATTACGGCGCTTAAATCCCAGGCCCTGCTTAATGAATCTGTGGGTGCTGGATATATCGACCGCAACTGGCCTCCAGCCCTGAAAAAATCGGGGGTATGGCCGCTGGCCAGCCTCCGCAAGAGTTTCCTTGATGGTTCTCTTACCCGTTTGCTCGATCCGGATGCTATACTAAAAAGAAAAATCGTTGAATTTGTGGGAAAGGGTGATTTCGGTCTTGGTTCCGGGCAAAAGCCCGACGGCACCTATGAAAGGCTGTGGTTTTCCGAACCGGTCAGTGCGGATGAGGTGGTGTTTGAGTCTCAGGTTTTCCTCTTGACAAAGGCCAAAGCAAAAGAGTTGAAGACGATTCCAGAACCAACACCCGGACCGGGACCCGAGCCTGAGCCAGAACCGGAGCCCGTACTGGGTCCGGAGTCTGGGCCTCAACCCGAACCTGGCCCTGAGCCCGGTGAATTAAAAAGGACCTACCAGTTAATCGGAGAGATTCCGCCCGAACTCTGGAATCGTTTGGGGACTAAAATTCTGCCCAAGCTACGTTCGGGATCTGACTTGAAAATCGGGATCGATTTTTCAGTGACCGTGGATAGTGATTTCTCTACTGCTTTCGAATCTGATGTTCGCCAGATATTGAATGACCTAGGCCTGTCCGACAAAGTACGAATAGAGTGAATATCTTTTCTTTTTATGGGGGATGGTAGAAACTGAACAGAAATTATGAAAAAGCGTGGGTAGCTGTTGTTGATGAGGGGTAAAGGACTTGACGGGCTTGCCATGCTTCTCGTGGATGTCGATTACGATGGTGAGATATTCGATATGGACAGGACTGTATTTGCCAAAGATATTGGTGATGACGGCGTGATTAAAGTGACCGGTTTGACGGAAAGCATTGCAGTTGTTGCCATTGATAAACATGGCAATGAGAGCAAACCTTTTATATTGTGAAGGTAGAAGGCTGAAGGCTGAAGGTAGATAGGAACAGATCATGCGTGATCATCTGCCTGTGCGTGTCCGCACGCAGACAGGTACAAAACTTCGGGCATTTGAGTTGGCTGACGAGGTAGCAGTATTGGTTTATCGACTGACCGCAAGGTTTCCGAGAGAAGAGTTGTGAGGGTTCATCTCTGATTGAACCAAAAGTAGTCGAGACCGAGAAGGTCTTGAATGGTTTACTTCGATCGTTGCGGGATGGTTGAAATACTTCAGCCTTCAACCTTCAGCCTAAACACCTGACTAATTACTGCGTTTTTTTGAAAGGAGGATCACATGCAAGAAAGCACCCTGACACCAGATCAGTATAAGGATCTTAGCAAAAAAATAATTCATGCAGTTGACACGAGGTACAGAATTATTCCGCTTAATTCCTTAAAGCATCCTAAGTATCACTTAAAAGCTGCCATCCACATCACTCTGGAATATGAAGAAGATAAAGTGATTGCGAGTTTTGAGGACATAGAGGCTTTCTCTTATGCCGATACCGCTTCTGAAGCCATTGACTTGCTTTGTGGCGAAATTATTCAGGTTTTTGAGGATTTGCTGGGAGATAAAGAGAATCTTGGCACACTACCCCGAAAGTGGTTGGAGTATCTGGAGGAAATCATCGAATGCAGATAAAAAAGGTGTTGTTATGAAATCGTTTGAAAGCGCCTTGTTAATGAAAAATGAAAGTGAGGCCATCGAGGCAGCTATCAGGATGCTAAAAAGCGAATTCTCCATATCTAAAATTATTCTCTTTGGATCAAAGGCCCGCGGAGACCATGACGAGCATTCAGATATTGATTTGCTTGTTGTCGCTTCCAAATTGCTGCATTGGAAAGAGGAGAAGGCCATTGTTGGGGCTTTGTTCGATATCGGTATGGAATATAATGTTATTTTTAGTCCTTTGTTCACATCCGTTGATGAGTGGGAGAATGGTATATTCACGGAGTTTCCTATTTACCAGGAAATCTCACGAACTGGGGCCGTAGTGTCATGAGCCAACAAATTATTATCGACTATTGGGTAGAAAAGGCCGGGGAAGACCTTGCGTCACCTCGGGATAACCTTAAATCGGGCAGGTATCAGAATGCAGT
>JBDRTM010000235.1:0-18427 GCA_043824065.1 Planctomycetota bacterium
AGGCCCTGATCTGTCGGATCCACCTACGCATTAACCGGATGAACGCAAAAAAGTCCATAAAATGAGCGGCGGAAAAATGTTTTATATTATTATGTTCTGCATTACAATACTCATAAAATGAATCTTAGAGAAAGCTATAAACAAGTTAATAAAAGCATAGTGGCCTTCCTTCCAAAATATCAGCCCCTTTATAGTAAGGATGACAAGCCGGATGAATTTCCACCGATTATTGGGACTGGCTTTATTGTTAACGAAAATGGTCTAGTTGTAACAAATGATCATGTTTTTAAGGCCATAAAAAAGTTATGGCGGCCTCCGGATGCTGTTCCTGATGACTGGGGAGTATATGCCATGGTGTTGCATATGCTACCTGAGGGACAAGTTGAAATTCCTATTGAAGTTATTGGCGTATTTGAAATAACACAATTTACTCCTGGTAAAGCATATTATGGCCCTCGCAAACCAGACTTAGCCATAGTACGTGTTAAGGCCCGTGGACTTCCTTCACTTAGAATTGATGACAGTCCAATCCAGGAGGGAATGGAAGTTGCAACTGCCGGTTTTCCGATGGGTACTGATGCACTCCAGGCTCCGGGCTGGATTCACCAGATGACACCAACTCTACAACGTGGCATTGTTAGTGCAGTACTCCCGTTCGCCTGTAACACTCCACATGCTTTTACTATAAATGTGATGACCCAAGGCGGGGCAAGTGGCTCTCCAGTTTTTTATACTAATACTGGTGAAGTGGCAGGTGTGCTTTATGGTGGGCTTTTTGACCTTGGCCGTACCAAAGGAAAAGACCAGTATAAAGTTCCCACGAATATCAGCTACGTAGTTCCATCACACTATATCAAAAGGATTTTATCGACGGCATTACAGACGCCAGCATTAGCTGAACCCTGCGATGGATTATCAATCGAGGAGATGATAGAAACAAACAAACTTCACAACGTCTTGGAAGAAGGTAGACAGCCAGAAATAAGAAAGCTGAAGCCAGATCTTGGTTCTGAAATCAGTCTTACCAAATTCATAAGGCAAGATAATCAGTAGGCCAAACATTTTGCTTCTGCGGACGACCCTAGCGGGCCGCCGGTGAGCCGCGGCGTTATGCATTGAATTGGACACGACTTTAGTGTCATGATTTTGTTGATATTGGCATAATGTCAGCATAAAATCGGTGGAAATCGTGTTATATATTATTATGTTAGAAAAAAATGAATCCTGTAGAGCAAATGCTTAAGTTCCTTGGAGAGTTATTACTGTATGGTGGAGGAATTGTCGGGATTGTGCTTTTATTCTTACGGTTCCTTGGAAAGCGGTGGATTGAAAACATATTCTCTGAGAACTTAGAAAAGTATAAGAATGAGCTAAATAAAGAACTAGAACAATACAGATATAAGATTAATGCCCTTTTTAATCGAGTCACCAAGATTCATGAGATAGAGTTTGAAGTACTCCCTGAAGCGTGGCTCAAAATGCAGGATGCCCTAGGCCGCATATCTGGTCTTGTTTCCATCATAAAGAGTTGGCCAGACTTAGATCGAATGAGTCAGACTGCTATTGAAGAATTCCTAGCCAAATCCAAACTTCACGAATACGAGAAAGATGAATTGTGCCAAGCATCAAGAAAACTTGACTATTATCAAAAAACAATCTTTTGGCATGATTTACGCGAAGTGCAGAATGCCTTCGACGAGTTTCACAACTACATAATCCGTAACAAGATATTTCTTAGTCCCGATCTGCAGGCGAAGTTTGCTGAAATCGATGACATAATGTGGACTGCCATTGTACACATGAAAGTGGGGAAGGGATCAGATAGTCAGGAAATTAGTCAAGATATGTGTATAAATGCTTATAAGAAAATACGTGATGATGTTAATCCTATTAGAGATAATATTGAAAAACTAGTTCAATCCCGCCTTCATTACCATGATGTTGATTAAAGACAATTTCTAGTATTGGTTGCGAGGAATGCTTATAACGCATCGTCTATGAGTTCGTGTGTTTATTGGTTTCAAGTATATTCAATTCTTTAAACGTATGAAGAAGAAATGATTGTTAAGAATTTTATAAGAGCATTATCAGAACGAGAAGGTTATGATATTAGCCGAATTCGACTAACACCGAAGAATCGTAGTGTCTACGAAATTACCGGTAAGCTTAATTGCTTGCTTTATCTGCATTATAGAAGCCGTTCACCATATCGTTGGGGAGTAACTGCAAATTTGGTTGCGAAACTCAGGGAACAAAGCAAGCCCTGGGGTGTTGTATTATTCTTTGATTCTTATGAAAAAGGATACCTACTAACTTCTACAGATGTCATTTATTATACTGAGAACATCTGGCCTTTGGCAAATGATGGTGATTATAAACCTGCTGCACCAGGAAGTTATTTGGCCAAGAATAGGCCTTTCAATTCACTTGATGAGTTCCTTGTTCAGCTTTACATGTTTCTAGGTAAGAGTATCAATAAAGAGGTGTAATGATGACTGAAAAAGAAACTATAGAACTTGAGACAGCAGAGCGGTTCATCAAGCTATATAATTCTCAAATGGGTGCCCCTTTTAGCATCGTCAAGCATTCAGATGCTCCTGATTTCTATTGCCAAGATAAAGAAGGCAACGAACTCAAAATTGAGATTACATTGACAGAGGATCGCACTGGAGATATCCAATCCCTCCTTGGTAGATCAGAAGCCAGAAGCCTTGAAGCATTAAAACGTCACTTAGAGGCAGTTGAGCGTGGTGAGGAGAGCATTTTCGAGTCAGTCAGTTGCCTTCAGGAGAATGTATCCCAAATGGCCCAAAATAGGATTCAGCCCAAGCTTTATAAGGATTATGGTTCAAATACTGCTTTGGTTGTACGTGATATTTCACCAGTGGGGTGGAATTGGGAAGACGCTATTGAAGATTTGGCAAAAACGTTTGATCTAAGAAATAATCCATTTGATAAGGGGATTTGGCTAATATCATTAAGCAGTAATCAAATCTTTCGGGTAGTATGATAGAATTCGCGTGTGCAAACAAGTTGCACAACCTACCGGTTTTTAATGATTATTTACTATTGATTATTGGAATTGATCCCCGGCCCCCGACAGAAAAGCAAGTGAGCTAACATCGGGGGTAAACTAAGAAAGCACCCGCCGGGGATAAACTAAGAAAGCAAGTAAGCACAGCTCCCCGGCCCCCGACCCCCGACAGAAAGGCAAGTGAGCTAACATCGAGGGTAAACTTAGAAAGCAAGTGAGCTTACATTCCCCTGCTGCGAGTCAAGGGGGGGGCTCTCGGGGATAAACTCTGGGTAAACTCCAGGGCAAGCAACCCCGTGTTGCAAGAGAAATTAGCCACACCCGCGTAGCCAAAATCGAATATTTGCCCTTGGTGGAGCAGGGGGGGCAGGAGATTTCGGATTTTTGATTTGAGATTTCATATTGGTTGATGGGTACATCTCTGGTGTGGGCGGACCCCGGGTGGAACCCGGGGCTAAACGAGGCGGAGGCCCTGGCGGGGCCAGGGCGGTTTTTTTATGGTTTTGATTATGGCGAGAATGATTGGGTATATGTTGACTTGGACGACTTATGGGACGTGGTTGCAGGGAGATAAACGTAGATATGTTAAGGACGGCGAGGAACCAGAAGATTGAAGTGGTGCGAAATAAGGTCGTATTGCGTTAACAAATTATTCTTTCTGGGACTTTCTGCTTGACTTCCTTATCCTAAATGTATATAATATTATTGTGGAGTAGTGCTGTTAAGGAAGGGATGTATCAAGAAATGACCGCTGCATTTCTTAACACACTTTCTCACGAGGAGAATACATGAAAAAATTTTTACTTCGACATTTCCCATTTAACATGCTCAGCTACACTGCTGAGCCTCATTTCCAAAAGAGTGTCAAGCCTGTCTTGAAAAGTCAATCTTTCCGGGCGCTGCTCGAAGTTCTTTCCAGCCAGAATGGGCACTACAATAAGAATATGGCTTCTCAAGAATCAAATTGTAGCAGCAAAGAAAGATGGCTAAAAAGACAGGCCCAAACGAACCAACGAACCACTGACCAGACGTGAGCTTGTTCTTTCTCTACAGCTTTCGGAGTCTCCTTTTTAGTCCGAAAACATTCTTTTTACAATGTCATCTTGTGTTTTGACTGCGGGCATGTGGAATTAATTGTAGACCCGGAAAAAATAAAGTTGATGACAAAAGCGTAGTAACTGACGAAAGGGCTGTGAGCAACTTCTTGCAGCCCTTTTATAAATACCCAAGCCGGTCCATATAATCTCACAGAATCCCTCTCATCTTTCAATTTAAAGCGTCTCACTGGCCATTTAGACGGCAGACTTGTCTTGAAGGGTATCCGATTGATAAGGGTTTTGTGCCGCTCAGGGGAAAATCTCGGTTGACTTTCCAAAATGCGGAAGGCACAATGTGCCGGATATCCGGCGATTGTGGCTGGTACCAAATACTGGAAAGATGACAAACTCAACTGACAGTTGTTGTTCATTCTGACGGCACCTCTTGAGGGGTACTATTTTCCATTATCAGACTACTCTGGGCTGCGGATGAATGTCTTCGAGCTGCTTGCAACATAAACAATCGAACCATCTAAGAACGTTGACTTCTAAGGAGGACTCAGAATGAAGCGGCAATTAATTCTTGTGCTGGCAATGGTAGTGGTTATGTTGTGGGCAGGTCCTGTATTTGCTAACTTAGCCGACGGGCTTATTGCCTCAGAAGAGCAGGGCTGGCCCCAGTGGCGCGGCCCCCGGCGCGATGGCATTTCTGATGAAAAAGGCCGGCTCTACCTCCGCTATCATGACACGCCCTGGTGTTATGACGTGAAAGAACGATGATGGTGAGATTGAATCTCTCCCGAAGAAGACTTCAAAAAAACCAAAGTTTGAAAAAAAGACAACTTGACCAACGGTCGGGATTTTGGTATAAACACAGTGACTCGTGAAGACAAAATATTGCCTGTTTGAATCTTCGAGGCAGTTTTGATATTCTATTGAGAATGGGAAATATCAGTTTACACTCCTTGAGGATGTAGGGAGTAAAACTGTTATAGAGTTGTATGTGAGCTAATTTGATACCAAGATGATATACAACAGTGGGTTATCGATGAAGTACAGAACAGGGGGCTAAACAATCCTTCTATTTGGAGGAATACGTAATGAAGATGCTAACATCTCACAAGACAGTCTGGTTTCTTGCTCTTGTAGTTCTGCTGACGCCCCTGGCGCAGTTACAGGCTGGACAAGCAAAGAAAGGAATTGCAGGAGACTGGCAGGTCAAGGTGGATTTCGACGGGAGACAGTCCGAATCGATTCTGTCGTTAACAAGGGACGAAGAGGGTAACCGAATCGGTCGTTGGATTAGCTTCTGGGGACTTAGCGAGCTGAAAGACGTTAAGTATGAAAATGGTCAGCTCAGCTTCGCACGGGTCAGTCGAAATCGTGAAGGTCAGTCTACGACGTCGGAGTTCACGGGAACAATCAAGGGTGGAAAACTCACCGGAACCCTGTCGAGTGACAGAGGGGAGTATAAACTCGAGGGCAAGCGTGTCCCACGAATATCCAGAGCTGCCGGGAGCTGGGAAACTAAGCTCAAGATGGGTGAGCGGGAATTCACCGCAATGCTCGTAGTCAAAGCGAACGAAGAGGGAAAACTCGCTGCGGACTGGCAGAGCCAATGGGGTGAACATGAGATCACGGACGTAAAGTTCAAAGGCGGCAAGCTGACGTTTAAGCGGAAGAGCAAGATCCAGGATCGGCAGTGGGAATCGACCTTCGAGGGCACAATCAAGGGGCATACGCTTTCCGGCACAATTACGTCGGAACAAGGTGACATTACAGCAGAAGGAAAACGTGTCGGTGCTGCCCTTGTCGGCCAGTGGGAGCTTGAAATCGCATCGGACTCCGGCAGCCGGAAACAGCTGCTGAGAGTTAATCCCGATTTGAGCGGCATATTAGGGCCAATCGCCCTCAAAAAGGTCGAGCTTAAT
Organism: Planctomycetota bacterium; assembly: GCA_043824065.1. Taxonomy (GTDB): domain Bacteria; phylum Planctomycetota; class Phycisphaerae; order Sedimentisphaerales; family Anaerobacaceae; genus NIOZ-UU13. The sequence continues at coordinate 6,003 of JBDRTM010000235.1, forward strand.
AATAACGAGGTGGCGTTTAAGACAGTGCTGGAGTTTGGTGAGCAAAAATTCGAAATCAGTTTCGCAGGCCAACTGGAGGGCAGTAAGCTTACCGGAGAGTTGACCACTTCCAGAGGCACCCAAAAGGTAACAGGCCGGAAAATACGTGAGACGCCAGCCAGGGAAAGAAGCGGCCAAACCAAGGAGACTTTTCGGGAGCCGGATGTCATTTTTGTCCCCACTCCGCAAGTGGCGGTGGACAAGATGCTCGAGCTGGCTGAGGTCAAAAAGGACGATTTGGTTTATGACCTGGGTTGCGGAAACGGCATAATCGTAGTTACGGCGGCCAAGAGATACGGATGTAAGGCTGTGGGCTTCGACATAGCCCGCAAGCGGGTGAAAGAGTCGCTGGCAAATGTGGAAAAGAACAATGTCGGACATTTGGTTCGAATTGAGCAGAGGGATATTTTTACTTTGGACCTCAGCAAGGCAAATGTAATCACGCTCTACCTGCTTCCGGAACTGAATGTGAAGCTGATTCCCCAGTTGAAGAAACTCAAGCCCGGTTCGCGAATTGTCTCACACGACTTCGATATGAGGGGGGTAAAGCCTGACAAGGTCGTTGAGGTTAATTCTGACGATGAGTACGATAAGCACACTATTTATCTCTGGACCACTCCATTAAGAATAGAAGATGTAAGTAACGAAGAAATAAAACTTGGGCGATAGTACTGATAAGAGCCGTATTTTAGTACTACAACGCCACTTAGATTTATTTATTTTTGATAAAGCTCTGTTGTATAAAAAGTTATGTTAATTATGTTAAATTCGAAATCCGAATATCGAAATCCGAAACAAATTCGAAATCCAAATTACCAAAATTCAAAACAGTTTTTCAGCAACCGTAAGCGTTTTTGTTTTGAAAATTTAGATTTTGAGCATTTGATATTGTTTCGAATTTCGGATTTCGTGCTTCGTATTTCGGGATAATAAATCAGGTTTTCGCTGTTAAGTGGCGTTGTAGTATTAAGAAAAATGACAAATCGTTGTTAATATTAATTTTTTAGAAAGGAGGTAGTACTATGGCAGTTAAAGTAGCAGAAGAATGGCTGAACATCTGTGGAGGATGTGAGGTCACAATACTGGACATAGGTGAGCCGCTTCTTGATTTACTACCAGAGCTCAATTTCGTCCACATGCCAGTGTTAATGGACCATAAGTATTTTGGCCAAACAGGAGAAAAAGAGGAGATGGAGATACCCGAAGCGGATGTGGGGATAATCTCAGGAGGTGTACGGAACGAGAAGGAAAAGCACGTTGCCGAGGAAATGAGGAAAAAATGCAAAACCCTCATTGCTCTGGGCTCATGTGCATGCTATGGCGGGATTCCTGCTATGGCGAATATGTTTCCTCTTGAAGCCCTGTATGAAAAGGTATTCAGAGATTCGAAGACTACAGATGCCGCTGATACGCCTCAAGAGAATCTTCCCCCTCTATTGGACAGGGTGTACGCTGTAGATGAGGTTGTGGATGTGGATGTCAGTATTCCGGGCTGTCCTACGAATCCTGATCTGGTTGTCAAGGCCATCACCGCACTCTTGGAAGGCAAGGAATTCAAGCTTGAGGAGAGAAGTGTCTGCGACGAGTGTCCTGTAAAACGGGAAAAGAAGGCTGCGGGCGGCCAGATCAAAAGGACCCTTGAGTCGATGGAATTCGACCAAAGCAAGCCCTGGGATCAAACCAGGTGTTATATGGAGCAGGGCTATTTGTGTTTAGGACCGGTCACCCTGGCGGGCTGTGGTCAAAAGTCAGGAGAAGGTAACGGTGTAACAGTCCCACGTTGTATCAAGGGGTATATGCCGTGCCGTGGATGCTTCGGTCCTATTCGTAAAGGCGCCAATCCTTTAGTTGATATGATGACTGCGATTTCATCTATAGGGCTGGACGCAAAACAGGTTCCGGACAGACGTGCACTGCTAAACAGGTACATTGGTGGTCAAAAACGACTCAGGCCGTTGCCGGTGCGCCCAAAATAGTAAGGAGGTAAATATTTATGAAAACAATAACAATTGCACCAGTAACCAGAATTGAGGGTCATGCCAAGATAACTATTAATCTTGATGATAGCGGTAATGTAGCAGATACCTTCGTTAATGTGGTGGAGCTTCGCGGCTTCGAGAAGTTCTGTATCGGAAGACCCGTGGAGGAAATGCCGCGCATTGTAACGAGTATCTGCGGAGTTTGTCCATGGTCTCACCATTTAGCTTCCGCCAAGGCCAACGATGCGGTATTTGGTGTTACTCCGCCGGCTGCCGGCAGGAAACTTCGCGAATTATGCAACGCCGTCGCTTATACAGAGGAGCACATACTCCACTTCTTCATCCTGGCCGGCCCGGACTTTGTGATGGGCCCCGATAGTGACTACTCTGTAAGGAACGTCATAGGCATAGCCCAGGCAAACCCCGAAATTGGCAAGAAGGTTATTCGGAATAGACACCTCGGGGCACAAATGCTCAACATAATCTCAGGAAAGTCTATTCATCCCGTTACTGCGGTGCCCGGTGGATTCAGCAAGCCGCTGACTGAGGCCGAACGGGAAAAACTTGTTCCCATGGCGAATGAAGTCCTGGAGTTTGCCAAGTTCGCCATAGCATTCGCCAAAGAGAACATATTTCCAAAGTACCTCGACCTTATCAAGTCAGTGGGAATCATCGAGACAGGTTTTCTGGGCACTGTAACCGACGATGGAACTCTCGAACTGTACGACGGCAAGGCCCGATTGATGAAACCGGACGGTTCATACGAAGAATTCCCGTATGATCAATACACCGAGCACATTGGAGAACACATCGAGCCCTGGACATATTTGAAGTTTCCGTATGCGAAGAATTGGGGCGACTTCTCGATGGACCTGGATAATTCGTCGGGGATCTACCGCACGAACACGCTTGCTCGTATCAATGTCTGCGACAAGATGTCAACGCCGTTGGCGCAGGCGGAGCTTGAAGAGTTCCGGGAGAACTTTGGTCGGCCAGCCCAGCAAACACTGCTCTACAACTACGCGAGACTGATCGAGCTGGTTTACAACGCCGAGCATGCCGTCGAGCTCCTGAACGACCCTGAGATCACCGGGAAGGAGACACGGGTCCCGGTCACGCCGCGAGCAGCAAGGGGCGTGGGTTGCGTTGAGGCACCAAGAGGCACATTGATACACGACTATGAGACAGATGAAAACGGGCTGATTACCAATGTCAATCTGATTGTTGGTACTACCCACAACAATGCACCAATCAATATGTCAGTTAAGCAGGCAGCGAAAGCACTTATCAAGGATGGTAATTACGACCAGGGTATCCTCAACAAGGTTGAAATGGCTATTCGCGCCTACGATCCGTGCTTGTCCTGTGCAACGCATAAGCTGGACGGCAGTATAGCTGTAAAGCTTGAAATACGGAATGCTAACGGAAAAGTAATCGACACGATGGCCAATTGAGAAATTTACCTCTGGTGATTTCTTTTTGATAGGGGGTTTAAGGGCTTTAGTGCAGGCCTCAGTGAGGCTGTGTCCTGCCTGTGTGTATGTACATACATATAATTGCCAGACGAGCATAATTATGTTATACAGAGAAGTATAAATAATTATGGTCCGAAATTTCAGGAGAGACTTCTGGAATACGCACCAGACTGTCCGGTGGATATTCTTTTGCGCCTGAACTGTATTGAGCGCCTAATTTTCTGCGCGGGCACCTTGCAAAGAGTCGAGAAGATAGGAAGAAAGTTCGCAAAGAGATTATTTCTAATGGTTTCGGATGAGAATATTCAGACATCTTCTTATGAGCTTCCGCTGCCACAGGAGCTGCCTGCCGATGCTGAGATCAAAGGCCCGGAAAGACCTCTGCCGGAATCTCTGCTCGTGCAAAATGCATTGTGGTTCTGTCGGGTAAGATGGTTAGTAATCGCAACTCTTCTCTCTTATGGTTTACTGGGTCTATTTCCCAAATCGATTGACTACTTCGGAATACGTCCTCCTGGGGCATGGCCCTTCGTAATGGCTGCCGTTTTGACATTGTACAATCTTGCTTTTCTGTACTTTGTTCGAGCTAAGACCTCTTGGGCCGGAACTATATTTAACCTCTGGGGCCAGATCATTGCGGATTTAGTGGTCCTCACCGGGGTCGTTTACTTTCTCGGGAGCCTGGAGACGAATGTGGCATTCACATATCTTTTTCACATCGTTCTATCTTGCGTGTTCTTCTCTCGCAGGCAGAGTTTGATTGTAACTCTTATGGCAATTGGCATGTTCGCCGCATGTATCACTGCAGAATATGTTCTGGATATACTGCCTTCGATGAGTTTGTACGCCGGGTCGTCCCACGAACAGAATATTTCGCCAGTACCGGCGATGTTGACAGTGAACTTCTTTTTCGCAATCGGAATATGGTTGGTCGTATGGTATCTTGCCTCTTATCTATCGTCAATGGTGCGCCGGAGGGATTTCGAGCTTGCCCAGACCAACCGCCGCCTCATGGCTGCCCAGGAAGAACGGTCCCGACATATGCTTGCTACGACTCATCAGTTAAAAGCCCCCTTTGCCGCCATCTATTCCAACGCGCAACTCCTGCTACAGGGATATTGTGGTGATATCCCGGACGAAGCATCGCAGGTGATACAGCGGATCACGGCGAGATGCCGGCGATTGACCGCAGAAATCCAGGAGATGCTCCAGCTGGCAAATCTAAGCTCAACCAGCCAGCAGTCTATTCCACGAACTAAGATAGTTTCAACAGAGTTACTGCTGTGGTGTATATCTCAGGTTGATCCCGTAGCTCGTGAACACGGTATTGTGTTCAAAGCGGATATACATCCGGTAGCCATGATGGGTACCGAAGACCACTTCAAAATGATGTTTGTCAATCTTCTGTCCAATGCGGTGAGATATTCCCATAGAAACGGGCAGGTACACATCTCCTGCTATGGAGGCCCGAATTCGGAGCCTATTGTCACTATTGCCGATAACGGAATAGGAATCCGGAGCGACAAGCTGCCTCGTATCTTTGAGGAGCACTACCGTACCAAAGAATCCGTGCAGCACAACAAAGAGTCTTCCGGATTGGGTTTGGCTATTGTCAAGCACGTAGCTGAATTGTACGGAATTCGTATCCGAGTGGAAAGCCGACCCGGTTTCGGTACAAAGTTTGAGCTTAAATTCCCGGCCTCAGATGAAAGTTTGGGCAATAATTAGAGTAGAGTTATGCAAAATTGAGGTTAGGCCCGTCTTGGCTCAGCCAAGCCGAGACAGGCATATATTATTTAAGAAAATTAGTTTTTGATTTTCTTAAATAATCAAATAGCTGCTTGCCGGACAATACTTTATTGTTTGATAAGAAAGGAGAAACGAAATGGCCTATCTCTTGATTGTGGATGATGACGAAGACTTTGCCAATACTACAGCAACGGTCCTACGTAAAGAAGGACACGACGTCCAGATTGAGCTGGACATTGATGAGGCCGTGCAAAGTATGGAAAACAAAGCTCCGGATTTGGCGATTCTGGATGTTATGTTTCCCGAAGACGCCTCTGCCGGATTTGAATTGGCACGCTTCATGCGCCACGAAAGTGAAAAACTCAAGGATATTCCAATCCTGATGCTGACTGCTATAAATACCAAATTTCCGCTCGGGTTTGGTGCTAAGGATATCGACGACCGTTGGCTGCCAGTGACTGATTTTCTGGAAAAGCCTGTAGATTTTGATGTTTTAATATGCAAAGTTGCTCAGCTCTTACATAAAGATAGCACGGCTGACTGATAGCAGAACAAGGATTAGGGTAAATGGGACCGGAGTGGTACGATAAATCCATTCTCATATTGGGATGTGGCAATGTGCTGTTTGGAGATGACGGGTTTGGGCCGGCTGTGGCCCAGCAACTCCAATGCGACTTCAAAGTTCCCGCCGAAATCTGTGTCCTGGATACCGGAACTTCAGTTCGGGAGATACTCTTTGACACCATACTTGCCGACAAGAAACCATCGAAAATCATCATTATAGACGCGATGGATTGTGGTCGCAAGCCGGGCGAGCTCTTCTCCCCGGACATCGATTCTTTCCCGGAGGTCAAGCTCGACGACTTTTCCTTGCACCAGGTGCCCACGTCGAATATGCTTCGCGAGCTCCGGGACCTTTGTGGTATAAAAGTCATCGTAGTTGCTTGTCAAGTGGCTGGCACATGCGACAGTGTGAGCCCGGGGCTTTCGGAACCTGTCGGGGAAGCTGTAGAGCATGCTGTCGAAATGCTCGCCCGGGAGTATTTCAAATAGCTGTGTGGGTCTTGGACAGCGCATTCGAATTGTTAAGTATCACTCTTAATCTTGTGAGATTGTTATCGATAGCCTTTGGAGCCGAGTATATTTCTCAGTTTCTCTCTCAAAGTGCCTGAGCCAACGCAATTGCACTCCGCAAGGAGTCCTTCGGACAATGACGCAGCCAGCTCAAAACTCATCATAGAAGATGTCGTTTGCTCCTTTTTCTTGAAGCACTCTTGTAACCGCCTCAATCATCAGCGGCGGCCCACAGAGAAATGCTTGTCGTCGAACGCCCGGCTCGAGATATTTGTCAACCGACAAATGAATGAAGCCCGTCTCCCCGTTCCATTCCTCATCCTCGCCAAGCTGATCCGACAGTGCGTAAACCACATGGAAATTGGGATATTTTTTGGCCAGCTCCTCAAGCTGCTCGAGGTAGAACACATCACGCGTGGTTCGGCATCCGAAAAACAGCCAGCACACACGGTCCGGCCATCGCTCGTAGAGGGTATAGATGATGTTTCTCATCGGCGCCATCCCGCAGCCTCCACCCACACATACAATTTCCACAGATGGGTCCTGGTTGAGCAGGAAATCACCATAAGGTCCCGTGAAGCGGACTGTGTCACCAGGACTTACGTTGTGTAAATAGGTCGAGCCAATCCCGCCCGGAACCAGCCTGACAACAAGCTGGACGATGTTTGGTTCATAAGCCGGGGAGCTGATTGAGTAGGCCCGGAAGACGGGGCCGTCCGGGGACGGGGCCTGAACCTGAACATACTGGCCGGGTCGCTGCGAAATCTCAGGAGGGTCGTCGAGGCGTAAGCATATCTCTTTTATGTCGTAGGTCAGTTCCACAGAACTCTCCACCGCAGCAGTGAACATCCTGACATCAAGCAGCTCTGCGGGTATCCGGACGTAAATGTCCTCACGAATTTTGACCTGACAGGCCAAGCGAATGTTCGATCGAATCTCTTTGCGGGTCAGGTAGGGCGTTTCGGTGGGCAGCACAGGCCCACCCCCCGTTGGAACGGTGATCTTGCAGTGCCCGCAGGAGCCTTTGCCTCCACAGGCCGACGGTATAAAAATCTCATTGGCGTAGAGACTGGCCAGCAGTGTCTGGCCACCCTCAAGTTCAAGCGGTTTTTCACCGGCGTTGATATCAAGCTTACAGATGCCGTAGTTTATCAGCAATCGCTCGGCAATCATTAACATCCCTGCCAGTGCCACAGCCAGGCCTGCGAACGATATTACCGACAACAAGTAAATCATCATGTACTTCCTATAGTTAAGAGTGCCTAAAGTGACAGCAAAGCTGTCATTCTGAGCGAAAAGAGCCTTTAGCCCTGAGCGGAGTCGAAGGGGAAGAATCTCTTTTTCGTTGGCCAGATCCTTCGGCTTCGCCTCAGAGCTTGCCCTGAGCTTGCCGAAGGGATGACACGTAAGTGTCACTTTAGGCACTTCAAACTTACCTATGGCACAAGTTAGCTCACTTATTCCACTCACTACTTACCAACCTTAACTACAACAATACTCGTATCATCAATCTGCCTGGCAAGCCCCACAAACCGCCTTCTGTATCTGAGTATATTTTTAATCATCTGCTCTGCCGAACCTGCGGCAAATTTCTTTGCGGTCTCTAACATATTTTCCCTGCCCCAAAATTCGTCATCGAAGTTGACTGCATCAATCAGCCCATCGGTATAAAACAGCAGACTGTCACCATCTTTTAACTCAACGGTTTCAATCTCATATTCCTCCTGGGCATCGACTCCGAGCACGAGTCCGCCCTTTTCCAGGTCCATAATTTGCCCGTCTCTTATCAGCACCGTCGGCTCATGCCCGCAATTGCAATAAGTTATAGTTTTATCTTTAACGTCAATGATTGCATAAAACAACGTGACAAACTCACCATTCCTGCACTTGTGGCACGCCATCTCGTTGAGCCTACGGATAATTTCTTTGACCACATCTGCCTTGCATTCGGTCTGGGCACAAACATGCAAAACACCTTGGCAAGGCATCAACGCGTTGGCGTAAGCTTGCAAAGCACCCTGGAACGAACTCATCATAAGCGCTGCCGGCATCCCTTTACCCATCACATCGGCAATCGCCACAACAATACATCTGTTACTCACTTGAAGAAAATCATAGAGATCGCCGCCGACATCAAAACAGGGAATATAAGTAGCCGCTATATCCAGGCCCGGTATCTGCGGAGCCTTTTCTGGAATCATTCTCCTCTGAATAATCCCTGCCAGCCGCATCTGCTCAGCCATTCGTGCGCCTTCTATCGCCTCTGCATACAGCCTGGCGTTGGTTATCGCCACCGCGCACTGAGAAGCAACCGCCCTGGCAAGGTTAATATCATCTTCGTAAAAGCGCTTAGGCCTGGGACTGTAAAGCCGAAGCACACCAATCGCCCGGCCTTTGAACTGCATCGCAACGGTTAGCTGGCTGACGAGCCCCTCCTTGATTGTCGCCTCTTTATATTTGACCCTGCCATCGAGACGCATATCGTCCAGCACCACCGCCTGGCCTGCAAACGCAGCTTTAACTACGGTATCATTTTTCGAGACCACTCCTTTGCTGCGGTATTCTTCACTGAGTCCGTACGTGCTTCGCATTTTCAAATCGCCGGCCTCTTCATCCAGCAGCCGAATCGAGCAGGCCTTGACCCCGACAATCTTCACCGCTGCCTCTGCTAATTTATCCAGCACCTCTTGAAGCGAAAACTCTCCCGCCACCAGCGTGGTAAGCAGATTTATCAGCTCATCTCTTTCTATTTGTTTCTTTGTCTTGTTCGTCATAATCAATTTCTAATTTACTCAAACCAACCGGATTATACTCAACTTACAGCTCCCGTTGAACCTTAATTTATTCTGCCGCTGCCACTTGCATCAAAAACTAAATGAGATTACTATACGTTTCTTGACTCTAATTTGTTCGAAGACATAATACGATACTGACAAGTCCGCTTCTGTCTGGCGGATACGCAATACGGCATACGAAAAATGATTGCCAAACGTATAATTTTCACCGGCCGGGTCCAGGGTGTTGGCTTTCGCTTCACCGCCCGCAGGGCAGCCAATCGCCGTCAACTGACCGGCTTCGTCTGCAATGTGCCGGACGGCACCGTCGAGATGCTCGCCCAGGGTCGCTCTGAGGATATAGATGATTGTATCCAGGACTTAAAAGAATATTTTGCCGGGTATCTTAAAGAAACGAGAATCGAAGAAATTCCCCCCGACCCAAGATACATAGACTTCAAAATCACCTTTTAACCTACCTGCCCCAAAATTCCTCCGCTATACATCTTTGCGATATATGATATACGCAATACGAAATACGAAATCATTCTGCGAGGTGCCGGACGACACCGCGTTTTCGAGGCACAACAAGGTCCGCCGTTCTGGCCGGCTGGTCTTCTTTAATCTTGTAATTTACGTCCATTATCTCGATAAACTCCGCCGTGTACTCCTTTAACACGCCGCAGTATTCAAATATCTTATCACTCTTAATCATCTCCAGCACAATCTTATGACCGATATACCTTTCCAGCAAAGGCTCAAAAGATGTCCCCACCGAACCCATCAGCTCCTGCTTCATCTGGGAGACATACTTATCCTGAGAGCTCAGCACCGCCCCTGCCGGCGTTGCTTTCTTTGCCTGACTGATTAACAGATTCACTATCTCCATCACCGAATCTCTTACTGTTTTGAAAACATTTTTTATTTTTCTCTTAAACCTCCGCAGCACTGTCGGATGATACGTCCTCTTTAATTCTTTTTTCCTCTCTTCTTTATTATGTTCATTTAGTTCATCGTGAAAACGAATCACAGCCGCAATATTAGGATACTCGTACTTATATAAAATATAGCTTGTCTCATCGTGTCCTTCTTCGTCTTTATATTTTTCCGGATAAATAAATTCCAGCCCGGTATTTTCCACCCTCAATTTGCCCCATATTGCCTTACCGGATGTCTCCTCCAGCGTTACCATATTCTGCGAAAAATCCTTCAGGCACTTATCTCTGCTTCTTTTTCTGACAAAAGCACCGACAGCCGTAGCTAAAACAATAAAAATTATGGTTATAGCTGTATAAGGTATCGTTACAGCAAATATATAAGGCATATTAGACCTTCGCCAGGATAACAGTGTAATTTTTGCCGTAAAACTCGGCACATTTCGGGCAGGTGGTATAGAAAAAGTACATCTTTTTAATTTCTCTGGCCTTTGTTTTGACGTAGTCTTTCATTTCTTTCGCCCACTGCCCGGCATTTTTGTACGGCCCTTCAAAGACCTTGGTCAAAAAAGTCCCTGATATTCTTTCCATCTTTGCCCCCGGCACCTCTTTAGCCACTGCGATATAGACATCAGCCCCCCATAGAGATTTCTCATCCGAGAGCATAACGGGCGTCGGCACAAGAGCATCGGCCTTTTGAATCATCTCCATATTTTTTACCATCACTTTCGCGAAATTCAGCGGAATATGAAAAAAACTTCTGACATGGTCCTTAACAAACAATTTATTCTCAAAAGTTATCTCTTTTTCATCCCATGGCCCGGGATTAAATCGCGGGCAACAACCCGTCTCCGATTCTTCATAAAGCTTGTCCATAACTATCACCTCATTTTCTATAATAACAAGAGTTTTGAAAAGTTTATTCCTTATTTCGCTTTAAAGTCAAATTTAATCCTCAAAAAACGCGGCCGATAGATACGCGCATCTGCCGCCATCTGCCAAAAATCGGTGGAATTGCAAACGTACGTAACTATCAGCTCATCATCTTTTGAAATTTCCGGGTGCGCCTTAGCCGCATAGCAAAAGTATGTCTTATGCCACTCGACCTCGGGACATTCGTAAACCTTGTAAGCAGAGCTCCATGGCCCAACCGGCGTCGGCGCCAGCCGCATCATTATATTCTTCGACATCCCATTTTCCGTATAGACAACTACGTACTGCTTAATCGAAGGCTGATAACAGACCGAATACTCCGTTGCCGTACCGTTAAAAAGTTCAGAGATACCCGTCATGTCCGGCTGCCAACCACCATCACTTAAGAAACGCCACTGCTCAAAGTCCGTCATTTTTTTATATGGCACGCGAGCAACTATCATACTTCGCCCGCTCATCCCTTCACTCCAGTCTTCGTTGCTGCCGTAAATATATACAAAATCGCCGTCCCTCATAAACGCAGAACCAAAAAAAATATTGACGTCCTTCGAATATCGCCCGTAAGGAATTTTGTATTGCCTGACTCGCCAGGCCAAAGGGTCATCGTGCGGATTTTCCACTTCCCCCAACCACGTCCCGATGTGTTTGAATCCCCACGTACCCTTTTCATCGGTTTTGACTATTTGCATAAGAAAAAGGTATAATTTCCCATCAGCAACGATGCCGTCAAATATCCAGAACCACCCCGTCCCGTCGGCTGGCCTGATAAAGGCAGCCGGCTTACCCTCCTTTGTTGTGCCCCAGAAAAAATTTGCAGAAGCTGTTGCAGGGTCTTTGCCGCGCTGAAGCGCAATCGAATTGTTTACCATCGTTGCGCCCTTGTGCTTTCCATCTACGACATCACCAATCCACGTATCGCTGTATAACCAGAGCGTTACATCGTCAGCCAGCGCCACCGTGTATGCTCCATCGGCACCCGTCCAGCCCTCTGTTTTGCAAAACAGCGCATCATACTCCGGCAGCGTCTCAACAGAATATCCCGGCCTCGGAGCAGACGCACAACCGAAAACCAACAGGCCAAATAAAACCAGTCCAGCTATCAAATTTTTAATCGCCATACTGCCACTATTTATTCAATAACGACCGCCGTGCCCTTAGCGGAGGCCATCAAAAGCGATTTGTTTTTGGAGCCGATGTTATCGTAGTCCAGAGCGAAGCCAACAATGGCGTTGGCGCCACGTCTCCTCGCTTCTTCTTTAGCTTCGGCGATAACATCATCCTGCATCGCCTTCATAACATCCTGATACGAAGCCGAGCGTCCGCCGAAGATATCGCGAAATTTCGTGAAGAAGTCGCGGATAATATTGACCGCCCGAACATTCCGCGCAATCACAATACCTTTATATTCCTTGATTTTAATCCCGTCTAAAATCGGCGTCGTAAAGATTTGAACATCGTTCATCGGAC
>JBDRTM010000236.1:0-2082 GCA_043824065.1 Planctomycetota bacterium
CCACAGAATTGGTACAGTTTTTCATCTGGTATGGCAGGCATTATCTTCAGCAATTCCTTTGCCCTTGGGGGCAAAGTGAGAGCAGAGGTCTATATTGATTTTCAAGACCAGGAAAAAAATAAGGCACTCTTTGACACCCTATATGAAATCAGAAACCAAATAGACAAGGAATACGGCGAATCCCTTTCTTGGGAACGGATGGACGACAAACGAGCAAGTAGAATTGCGGCATATCGCAACGGTGCTATTGATGCACCACCGGCACAGCTTCAAGAAATCAAGAAATGGTCGATCGACAGTTTATTACATCTAAAGAAAACTGTGCTTCCCAAGGTAAGACAAGCACTTGACCGTAAGGGTAAAGGGATCGCCGAACCAGTCAATGCAGCGGATCGGCCATAAAGCGGGCCTCCCGCTGATTTCTTTGTTAGCCTTCAGGAGGAAAGATGCTGCTGAGCATTGATAAGAGCAATCGCTTAACCCAAAAGAAAACTGGATCACAGCTGCAGGCAATAGGCCTTGACGAGCGTGCTTTGCAGGACATTCTTTTTAGGACTTTAGACCGGCTATTCCCCGATGATGAGTTGATCCTTCTCATGCAGTCTCGCCACTGGCAGGAAGAGCCTGACTTGATGGCAGTAGACAAAAACGGTTACCTCTACATATTCGAGTTGAAGGCATGGGAATCGCATCCGTCTAATCTTCTCCAGGTGCTCCGTTATGCGCAGTTGTACGGCCCCTCCAAATACACCAATCTCGACGCTTGGTATAAGAAAGCAACCGATCCTTCACAAGCACTGAAGATTGCACACGCTGCCAAGTTCGCCACGGACCTCGCCGAGGAAGCATTCAACGGAAAACAAGTGTTTGTTGTGATGACGAACGGTCTTGACTACAAAACACGTGAGGCAATCCAATATTGGCGATCCTGCGGGCTTGATATTCGGCCATGGGTCTACCGGATTTACGAGGGCCAACCGAATGAAATCCTTTTGGAAATGTCGGCATTCCGTGTCGAGGACAACCCCTATGAAGACATTGCAGAGGGCTACTACATTCTCAACACAAACATCAGCAATGACGAAACAGACCACGACGATATGCTCACAAATCATAAGGCCGCTGCCTATTTCGATCCATGGAAGTACAAGATTGAGCGCCTTGCAAAGGGTGACGTCGTCCATCTTTATCAATCAAGGGTGGGGATAGTCGCAATGGGCAAAGCTAATGGAAAGCTGGTAAAGGCGCCATACCAAGGCAAGCCTGAACATCCTGATGAAGAGTACTTCATGAAGCTTCTCGATTTACGAAAAATTGACCCACCGATGATAGCTGCTGATATAAAGAGGGTCACGGGTGTTGACTACAGGTTTATGCAAACGATGTTTGGGTTGGACGCGGAAGCAGGCAAGGCAATCCGTAAGTTCATGATTGATACAGGGCGGATTACCGGCTAACAACCGTGTGCACCCGATCGCCGAAACTGCCGGCTCCGGGTGACGCAGGCGTTATACATATGAAAATAAATCTTAACGAAAATGCGGAAAGATACTTTAATGATAAAGTCATTGGATTTTTGTATCAGTTGAAACCTGATAAGACACCGAGGCGCAAATCGCAAAAAATTGAATCTTCACAAGCTCATACATACGTTTCAGGGCATTTTGGAGAAAAAGATATTATTGAATTTACCTCAATGGGGTACGTAGATAATTTAACAGGTAAACAGGTTTCTCGCTTTTTTGAAGCAGATAAAAAACTTATAGGGCTCGATCAAACTGCACATGCTGAATTTGAGCGATTCATTGAAAGCCTATATCAAAAGCGAGAAATTAATTCATTTTTAAGTCTATCTTTTTTGTATGATTGTGTTTTTAAATGGTTCGAAGAAAAATACAAAGGTAAATTACCTACAGAAAATGATTTAATAAGTTTCTTAAAGGAAAATGCAGAGAAGGCCATAAAGAAATATACTGTATATATACCCATTTCATTTTTGTCTATCCAAAAGCCTTTTGAAGTCGGCAAGGTACGATTCGAATATCTCACAACAAATTTTTGCGATAAGTACATTAATAATGC
>JBDRTM010000237.1:0-14685 GCA_043824065.1 Planctomycetota bacterium
GATCCCGGAACGTTTGGGCCGACCTTTATGGGTTCGAAAGCCCAAAAACCTGACCGAAATGTAGTATAGACTTTTGTGCAAATAGCCCTCTACTGGGCCCATAAGTGAAAAATCACCTCATAACTGGCGAACTTGGGTTAGCTTTGGTGAAGATGATAGCCGTGTTCGCAAGGGTCATGGTGCGGAAAATCTCTCTCGCTTACGGCGTATAACCTTAAATTTACTCAAAAAAGAGAAAACTGTCAAAGTTGGCATCAAAGGCAAACGCCTCAAAGCCGGCTGGGATGAAAAATATCTTCTGAAAGTCCTTAAAATTTAGCTGTATTTTCACCAAGCAACTATCACATCAAGGATTTATCGCCTTAGAGCCACCGGCTCGTCTCGGCGAAGGCCTCTGCCGTAGCAGGACATAATCGTCTTTTAAAACCATCAATTTATCATGCTGTTGGCCTCGATACGGCAAATCCCGGGGCCTGGGGCAGAACTCCAGATAGTTTTACTGGTTTTTGCATGTTGCATCTGAAAGCCCGTGAAATTTTGATGCGTTTGCCCTGGCTTATTTACAGCTATACATTGCCTTTTATGTCCTTTTGAGTTAGACTGCAAGGCTATGGAAAAGGCCGAAGTAAAGCAAATTGCCGATTATCTCAAAGACCTTGAGGAGAAGCTTGTAAAATGGGATTCTCGTGGGATAACTACACAAGGCCAATTGACCGAACTCTATCGCATTATTAAGCGACTGATGGACGAGACCTTCAAGACCAAAGACCAAAAGCTTAAGGTTGTCCTCCCGAAAAAGTCTATCTTGATGGGTATGTGAAACCAAGACCCGCGAAGTTTGTGATTTGCTGACTATGTTAATGGCACTGAACGGATCAGCAGAATCTCTTCTACACAATAGGCTGGGGAATCGGCAGGCAATATTGGCACAACTGTCAAAAAACTTCTTTGTTGACCTATGCAGCTACGCGAGCATATCGGAACAATTCGCAAGCACAAACAAGAACATTACGGAGGTTTGTCAGAAAGTTCTTTATGGCGTTCATCCCGCCAAGATAATACAATTAGCCGCATGCAGCAAGTTCACGTAAGTCCAGCAATGACAAGGACGACGAGGTTTTTTGGGTGGACAGGCATAAGGAAGGATTGATTGATGCTTACTATGAACCGTTGTAGCCCCTAAAAAAGCAAGATATTTGATAACGAACCACCAGGTTGACATTACGTATATGAAACAAAGCCTGCCCTGAGCAAAGCCGAATGGGTCCGGAATGAGAGGACCGAAATGTTAACCTGATTTTTTAGAAACGGCACTATCTCGTCGGTGTAAGGTAAATGAACAAAGCTCAAAAAATAGGCTCGGTAATGGTTGTAGGGGGAGGGATCGCAGGGATTCAGGCTTCGCTTGATCTGGCCGATTCAGGGTACAAGGTTTATCTTGTCGAGTCTGGAACCGCTATAGGCGGGCATATGGCGCAGCTCGACAAGACCTTTCCCACAAACGACTGCGCAATGTGCACAATATCACCACGGCTCGTAGCTGCCGGAACCCACAGGAATATAGAGATAATTACTAACGCTGAGCTTACTGCACTGTGTGGACAAGCTGGTAACTTTAGTGCAAAAATCATGATAAAGCCGCACTTTGTTGACCTTGAAAAATGCAACGGATGTGGGGTTTGTGCAGAAAACTGTCCTGTTACCATTAAAGACGAATATAACCAGCTTCTTTGCGACAGAAAGGCGATTTTTAAGAAATATCCACAGGCCGTACCAAATAAATTTGCTATCTCTAAGCTGGGTGTAGCTCCCTGCTACGATACCTGCCCAATACACGGAAATCCAAGCGGGTACGTTGCGCTCATGGCTGCAGGTAAGTATAAAGAGGCTTTTGAGTCGGCGGCAGCAAAAAATCCGTTTCCTTCGATATGCGGGAGGATATGTGAACATCCTTGTGAGCAGAGCTGCAACCGGGCAAATTTGGACAGTCCCGTTTCAATCGCCTACATAAAGAGATTCCTCGCAGACTGGCACCACGAACACGGTGAGAAGCTAAGTCCTAAAGAGAAACAGGCGTCAATTGAGGAAAACGGCAAGAAGGTTGCTGTAATCGGCTCCGGACCTGCGGGATTGTCGGCGGCGCTGGACCTGAGGAAGATGGGTTATTCCGTAACTATTTTCGAGAAGCACGGGGTACTCGGCGGAATGATGAGGATAGGTATCCCCGAATACAGGCTGCCGACAGAAATTATAGATAGGGACATTCAGAATATCCTCGATTACGGTGTTGAAGTTGAATTGAATAGCCAAGTCAAAAGCGATGCAGATATCTCCGCGTTTTTTGATAAAGGTTTTGAAGCGGTATTTCTGTCTGTTGGCTCCCACAAAAGCGTCAGACTGGGTATGGACGGCGAAGATTCCGAAAACGTCGAAAGCGGTATTGATTTTCTCCGCAACGTAAGGCTTGGCAACAAGACGTCCGTCAAGGAAAACGTGATAGTAATCGGCGGCGGCAACGTCGCGATGGACTGTGCACGAACAGCGTTGCGCCTCGGTAGCAAAAACGTCTCCATCGTATGCCTCGAAGGTCGAGATAAAATGCCGGCCTATCCATGGGAAATCGAGTGGGCCGAGGAAGAAGGTGTTGCTGTCAAAGCTGCTAAGGCGACAAAGAGAATCATCGTCAAGGACGGCAAATTCACCGCTCTGGAATTGTTGAACATAAAAAGGATGGCCTTCGTTGACGGTAAGCTGGAGTTCGAAACGCTCCCCGGCACTGAAGAGGTTCTCGTCGGCGATGAGTTGATAGTAGCTATCGGCCAGAAGCCCGACCTTGGTCTTTTGGGCGAGTGCGGAAAGATAAAGCTGACAAAACGCGGCACAGTTGAGGTCGATGAAAAAACGGGTACGACTTCCTGGGAGGGTGTCTTCGTTGGTGGTGATGTGATTCGTGGTGCCGCCAGCGTAGTCCAGGCTACGGCCGACGGCCAGTTCGCCGCCAAGGCGATAGACGCCTACATCAAGGGCGAAAAATTTGAGCCCGAAGAAGACAATCAGCCGGTCGTAGAGATTTCTGCTGAGGAGCTAAAAGAGCGAAAAGAAAAGATTGTTCCTCGTCAGAAGATGCCCGCTATTCCATTTGAGAAACGGCGTTCTTTCGAGGAGGTTGATTTGGGATTCACCGAGGAGATGGCCCGGGCTGAAGCCGACAGATGTTTGTTCTGTGCCATGTGCTCTTCATGCGGACTATGTGAAAAGGTCTGCGAGCCAAACGCAATACTATATAATGATGTCCCCAGAGAGAAGCAATTGGATATCGGTGCAATAATACTGGCACCGGGCTATAGCTTATACGACGGAGAAAAAAAGGGCGAATACGGCTACCGGCGTTTTCCCAATGTTCTCAGTAGTCTGGATTACGAGAGAGTTCTGAGCGCATCAGGCCCATTTGACGGTCATATAAAAAGACTTTCCGATGGTGCCGAGCCGAAGAAAATAGCCTTTATACAATGTGTCGGCTCGCGGGATCAGGATAACCCATACTGCTCTTCTGTCTGCTGTATGTACGCAACCAAGCAGGCGATCGTGACCAAGGAACATTCCCCTGATATTAAGTGTAAAATATTCGTAATGGATGTACGGGCATTCGGCAAAGGATTCGACGAGTATTACGAGCGAGCAAAGAGCAATTATGGTATTCAATATATTTACACGAGACCTTC
Source organism: Planctomycetota bacterium (assembly GCA_043824065.1). Taxonomy (GTDB): domain Bacteria; phylum Planctomycetota; class Phycisphaerae; order Sedimentisphaerales; family Anaerobacaceae; genus NIOZ-UU13. Next base: position 3,723 of record JBDRTM010000237.1, read on the forward strand.
GTGTATAAGACAGAACTTTAAGACCCACAATCTTTTATTGGAGTTTACCAAGGATGGTAAGAACTGGAATGAAGAGGAATTTGACATGGTTGTGCTGTCTTCGGGATTGTGTGCGTCGGAATATTCAAAGAAACTTGCTGATGTTTGCTCGATAGAGTTGAACGCGTACGATTTTGCGAAATCGGCTGAATTTGCCCCCACGGCTTCATCCAGAGAGGGTGTTTTTCTTGCGGGGACGTTTGAAAGTCCCAAAGATATTCCTGAAAGTGTTGTTCAGGCCAGTGGCTCTGCAGCCCGGGCGATGGAGCTTTTGGCTGATGTCAGAGGTACCCAGGTCATAGAGAAGGAATATCCACCTGAAAAAGACATCACCGACCAGGAACCACGAATAGGTGTATTTGTCTGTCATTGCGGCTCTAATATCGGAGGAGTCATTGATTGTCAAAGCGTTGCAAATTACGCCAGCGGTCTGCATAACGTTGTTTTCGCGACTAACCTTATGTACACATGCTCGCCCGATGGACTCAAAACCATAAAGGAGAGCATAGAAGAGCACGCCTTAAATAAGGTGGTAGTGGCTTCATGTACGCCAAGAACACATGAGCCTCTGTTCCGCGAAACAGTCAAAGAGGCAGGCCTGAACCCATACTTGTTTGAGATGGCAAATATCCGCGACCAGTGCACCTGGGTGCACGCTCGGCTCGGTGAAGCAACAAAAGAAAAGGCGATAGACCTGGTAAGAATGGCGGTCGGTCGGGCAAGAACAATAGAATCGCTTACTACACAATCCTATGTGCCCAAACGAAGTCTGCTCATTGTGGGTGGGGGGGTGGCTGGAATGACAGCCGCGTTGTCTGTTGCTGACCAGGGCTTCGAGGTGTACTTAGTTGAAAAAACCGACCAGCTTGGCGGCAATTTGCGGAAGATTAAAAAGACTATTGAAGAATTGAAGCCGAAGGAGCTTTTGAATGAGCTGGAGAGTCAGATCGATAATCATAACAGAATTACGGTTTATAAGAATTCTCAAGTCACGGAATGTAAAGGTTTCATAGGTGATTTCAAGAGTAAGCTGATTTGTGACGGCGAAGAAACAGAAATTGAGCATGGTGCGGCAATAATCGCTACAGGTGCGAATGAATCAAAGCCGGATGAATATCTCTACGGCCAAAATGACAAAGTACTGACCCAGATGGAGCTTGAAAAGCAGCTTGATGAAAATCCTGGGTTTGCCAAAGAGCTGACTGAGGTGGTGATGATTCAATGCGTTGGCTCAAGAGAGCCTGAGAGAATGATATGCAGCAGGGTATGTTGCACTGAAGCAATCAAAAACGCTATGACGATAAAGCAGTTAAATCCAAAAGCAATTGTCGCTGTGTTGTATCGAGATGTTCGTACCTATGGTTTTAAGGAAGAATATTATAACAAAGCGCGCGAAATGGGCATTTTGTTCTTCAGGTATGATCTGGACAACAAACCAGTAGTTAGTGAAGACACCAACAGCCGATTAGAGGTGAATGTGAAAGATTTGAATTCAATGCTGGATTTAAGTTTTTCCCCTGATGCAGTGGTGTTAAGTGCAGCTATGATACCATCTGAGGATTGCGAATCCGTTTCGACGGCATTTAAGGTTCCGTTGAATCTTGAATGTTTCTTTCTTGAAGCCCATATGAAGTTGCGGCCTGTGGATTTTGCTTCTGATGGTTTGTTTTTGTGCGGCGCATGTCACAGTCCAAAGTTTATAGACGAAGCTATTACTCAGGCTAAAGCTACAGCAGCCAAAGCGGTCTCCATCCTTTCCAGGAAGGAGATGGAGATAAGCGGTGTTGTTTCTGTGGTTGACGCTGACAAGTGTGCAGCCTGCCTGACTTGTGTCAGGACCTGCCCGTACGATGTGCCGGCAATAAACACCGACGGTGTTGCCGAAATTGAAGCAGCTATGTGTCACGGCTGCGGCATCTGTGCATCTGAGTGCCCCGCAAAAGCAATTCAACTGATGCACTATAAGGACAGTCAGATTATTGCCAAAACGAAGGCTCTTTTTAGCAAAGAAAATGAATTGGTGAGAAATGAGTGAGTTCGAACCGAAAATAGTGGCGTTTTGTTGTGATTTCTGTGCTTTTGCCGCTGCGGACCTGGCAGGTGCAATGCGGTTGCAGTATTCACCGAATGTAAGGATTATCAGGTTGCCTTGTACCGGCAAGGTTGATGCAATTCACCTTATGAAAGCCTTTGAGGATGGTGCTGATGCTGTGTTTGTGGCGGGCTGCCTGGAAGGTCAATGTCACTATCTCGAAGGTAATCTACGCGCGAAAAAGAGAGTGGCATATGTAAAAAAACTCCTTATGGAAGTCGAAATTGAACCTGAAAGACTCGAAATGTTTAACCTTTCTTCGGCTATGGGAGGAAGGTTCGCGGAAATCGTGGAAGAAATGACAGAGAGAATAACCAAACTGGGACCAACTTATATAAGCAGGAAGAAAGGGCCGGTAAAGTCATGAAAATCGTTGGCAAAGAAGGCATAAATATAAACAGCGCATTTGCGGAAGAAATTGCAAGACGCAGCGGCGAGAATGTCTTTCTCTGTTATCAGTGCAAAAAATGTGCCTCAGGATGTCCAAGCCGTATGTTTATGGACAGCACCCCAACCGAGCTGATGCGATATGTGCAATTGGGAATGGTCGATGAGGCGATGAGAGGAAACACAGTGTGGTTTTGCCTGTCCTGCCAGACCTGCTCGGCAAGATGTCCCCAAGACATAGATATCGCCCACGTTGTGGATACCATAAGAGTTTTGGTTCAGGAAAAGAAGGTAAAAGCAGATACCAAAAACGCGAGGCTATTTAATTGGCTTTGGATGAAAATTCTCAAGTATATGGGAAGGATGTATGAAGTCGGCTTAACGGGTATGTTAAATATTTTTACCGGTAGGCCTTTCAAGGATTTGCCGTTAGGCATCAAGATGATAAGAAAAGGTAAGCTGAAACTGCTGCCCTCCATAAGTAAGCCTTTTGCCACAATGAAGATGTTTTCAAGAGCCAAGAGATTAAAGAAATGAAAATCGCGTATTATCCAGGCTGTTCGTTGCATTCAACGGGTATCGAATACGATATCTCGACGCGGAAAGTTTGTGCCGCAATGGGAATAGAGCTGGCAGAGGTCAAAGACTGGATTTGCTGTGGTGCTACGCCTGCCCACCAGTGTGATGAATTGATGTCCGTGGCCTTGCCGGCCAAAAATCTTGTTTTGGCCCAAAACACAGACAACTTAAAAGAGGTATGTGTGCCATGTGCTTCCTGCTATTCAAGGCTGAAGTTTGCCAAAGCCAGAATGACCGATGAGAATATGAAGAAAGACATCGAGCATATCATCGACTCGAAATATCCCCAAGACATTAATGTCTTGCACGTGCTGGATGTGATTGTCGAAAAGGCTGGGATTGATACTCTCAAAGAAAAGGTCGTTAAAAATCTGGGCGGCATTAGGGTAGCTTGTTATTATGGGTGTCTGATGACCAGACCTCCGAAAGTAACCGGTAAACAGCAATTTGAGAATCCGACAGATATGGAATCGGTTATGGAGGCTCTTGGAGCTGAACCCATTGATTGGAATATGAAAACTTTCTGCTGTGGGGCAAGTTTTGCATTGACACAGACTGATGTGGTGCTTGAATTAACGAGAAAGATTCTGGCCGATGCCGACTCGGCCGGGGCACAGGCCATTTCAGTCGGCTGTCCTTTGTGTCATGCTAATCTTGACGGCAGGCAGCAACAGATAAACGAAAAGTTCAATACAAATTTCAATATCCCAATATTTTACTTTACGGAGCTTATGGGCTTAGCCTTGGGAATTGAAGCACAAGACCTGGGCATATTTAAACATCTTACAGACGCCGAACATTTTCTCAATGAAAGGGCACTTGTATGATTGTAGCTGATAGAAAACCATTTGAAGAAATACTCAGTTCAATAGAGGATTACAAAAAGATAATGCTGATGGGCTGTGGCGGATGTGTAACCGTATGCTTTTCCGGGGGTACAAAAGCTGTGGAGCTTTTATCATCCCAGATAAAGATGGCAAGAAAGAAGCAGGGCAAAGAGATAGAGATAATCGAATGCACACCTGAAAGGCAGTGTGAATACGAATTCATCGATGAATTTAAAAAGGAGCTTGAGGCGGTTGAAGCGGTGCTATCGATAGCCTGCGGTGTAGGAGTGCAGGCGATGTCTGAAAGACATCCGGAGACGATAACTATTCCGGCCCAAAATACGAAGTTCATGGGCTACCCCGTTGAGCATGGATTCTGGCAGGAGCGTTGTGCCGGCTGTGGAGACTGTGTCCTCGAATGGACTGGCGGCCTATGCCCTATTGCTCGGTGCGCCAAGAGACTGCTCGATGGCCCCTGCGGTGGATCAACAGACGGAAAGTGTGAGGTTGACAAGGACAAGGAGACTGACTGCGTGTGGCAATTGATTTATGACAGACTAAAAAAGTTGGGCAAACTCGATAATCTTAGCGTGGTAAGAGAGCCAAAGGATTGGCGAACGAGCACGAATGCCGGACAGCGAAAAATCAAGTTCGAAGAGGCAGCGTTATGAAATCAGGAAGCAGGCTGGAAAAAGTATTGACGGCGGGAAAATTTGCCGTTACTGCTGAGCTGGGGCCGCCGCAGAACGCTAATCCTGAGGCAATCAAAAAGAAAGCAAAGTATTGTCATGGGAATGTCGATGGCGCCAATATTACAGACAATCAGACTGCCATAGTGAGGATGTCGAGCATAGCTGCTGCTGCGATTGCCATATCTTGTGGCGTTGAGCCCGTCGCTCAAATGGTGTGCAGAGACAGAAATAGAATCGCAATGCAGAGTGATATTCTTGGAGCTGCTGCCCTGGGAGTTAAAAATATTCTTTGTCTTTCAGGGGACCATCAGGTATTCGGAAACCACCCGCAGGCAGCAAACGTTTTTGACTTGGGTTCAGTGCAATTGATCGCTATGGTCAAAAAGATGCGGGACGACAAGCAGTTTCTCTGCGGGGATCCCATAAAGGAACATGAGCCGAGGTTATTCATAGGTGCTGTTGAAAACCCGTTCGCAGACCCATTTGAATTCAGGGTGATGCGTGTTGCCAAGAAGATCAAAGCGGGTGCTGATTTCTTCCAGACCCAGTGTGTTTTTGACATTGATAAATTCGCCGAGTGGATGGGGCTTATTGTCAAAGATGGCCTGCATAAAAAGGCATACATACTTGCAGGCCTGACACCAGTGCGCTCGGCCAGAGCCCTCCACTATATGAAGAATGAAGTTGCGGGAATGAGCATACCCGACGAGCTTATCAAGAGAATGGAATCTGCAAAAGACGCTAAAGAAGAAGGAATCAAAATTTGCCTTGAGATGATAGAAAGGATAAAGAATATCGAGGGAGTTTCAGGTATTCATCTTATGCCGATAGGCTGGGAGAGCATTACGCCTGTCATTTTGGAGCGCTCCGGCCTGCTGCCGCGGCCGCAAGTGTAAGTATAAAACTACAAAACCGATCTCATTTATGCAACTTTGCCTATACGTGCGCTTGTCAAGGGCCAATAGTACCACGTGACATTTAGTCTAACCTATTACAAAATAGACATTTACGCCCTTGGGCTCCTCGCTCACCATTTTACCCACTTTCTGCTATAATCTCTGTCTCAAATTGACAAAATGTTTGAAATTAGAATTGCGGTAAGTATTTACAGGTATTATAATTATATAGCTCAGGTCCCCGTAGCTCAATTGGATAGAGCGTTGGCCTCCGGAGCCAGAGGTTGTGCGTTCGAGTCGCACCGGGGATATTCAGCAAGCTTTTGTCTATCAAGTGCTTATGTTTAGCAGCTTTACTGTTTGAATCTAAGATCTCCTGGTCCTGCTAATTCATCAACGTGATTTCCGGGGTCCCTTTGTTCCGCGAAATCCCATAATACTACTTTCCTTAAGAGGCAGTTGCGTGGCTCCGGTGATGGCATCACAGGCAGCCGGTACAGCCATCCACGAGCCGCCCCGTACCATCCGAAATCCATCCAGGCCGGCGTGGAACGAAGTTGAATACCAGTCCAGGGTCCACTCGGCAACATTACCAGCCAAATCACAGAGTCCATAAGGACTGCTGAAGTTCGCAAAGCTTCCTACAGGTGCCGTGTAGTCAAAGCCGTCGTCGACGCCATCGTAGTTGCATCGGAAAATACCATCGGCATTCGGTGCCTGGTTGCCCCAGGGATAGCGTCTTTCAGGCATTGGGTTGGGACGTTTTTTGGCTTCATCACCGTCCAGATAGAGTCCTCCGCGAAGGGCTTTTTCCCATTCGGCTTCGGTCGGCAGTCTTAAACCACACCACCGCAAAAAGTTCTTCGCATCATACCAGGACACATAGGTAATCGGATAGTTTTCGCGACCCGGTTCGACGCTATATGTGTAATTAATATGTCGGACGATGCCACAGCGGTTGCTGTTAGTCATACGCTGATTCCAGCCGGCTCCCTCGCCGCCAATTTCATTTAGGTAGTCGGTGTACATAGCAATTGTGGTTTCATACTTCGCCATATAAAATAGAGGAAGGTCGGAGCTGGGTTTTATGTATTTCGATTCGTCACGGCCTCCGCCGGGCAGACTCTTCATTATGAATTTTCCCGCTGGAATGCGTACCATCTGAATGCCGCGAACACGAACATCGATTTGATTGAGGTCGGTGAAACTGGTTTGGTCTGTTCCCCACCAGATAATTTTCTTATGTCCGGGCTTGTCAACAATATCAAAGCCGTTGCCCCGAAGACAATCTGTCTCAATAAGCTGCCAGCTGGTTTCGTCTTTGCTGTAGCGGACAAAAACGTAAGCAGGGGATTCCGATGAAATATTCGGGTCCTCAATATCGTACTCGATGATTATCTTGGGGCCGCCCAATTCCGTCGATTCTTGTCTTACCTTTATATTGGAGATTTCCAGCCATTTCGAATAGGAGCAATGGCAGCATACTACAACAATGCCTACGGACAACAAAACTCTATGTAATCCCGCACCAATTAAGCGTGAGCCTATGCTCAATTGGTGCGGGACTTTCTTTCCCTGCTCATACATTATCCGGGACCACCCAGGGTTTACGGTACTTGCGTTTCAAATATTTATTGGCCTGTTCGCAGTTTGTAAATGATTCGGTCTTGGGGTCAAATTCAAGTTTTTGATTGCCGAGGCGATAAGAGATATTAGCCATGTGGCACAGTAGCACAGATTGGTGTCCTATTTCCACATCTGCATTGGGTTTTTTTCGGGTACGAATACAATCAATGAAGTTGTCCTGGTGCTCTTTGTCGCCCTGGCGCCCATATTCGGAACGTGTCAGTTCGCCATTAGCATCAAAGGCCTGCCAGCCGCCTCCATGCCGGCTTAAATGCATAAAGCCTTTGGTCCCTGAGATTTCAATCTTCGTGCTGCTGAAAGGCCAGTTTGGAAACCGGTCCGAATCCCGAATGTCGCCGGGTGTCTTTTTCATATAAGGTGTCCACAGCGCCGCTTCGAGCAATAAAGTTAGTCGGCCATATTCAAATGTGGCTAACTGAGTATCGGGTGTTTCCCTGCCGTCTCGAAGAGCGTTCACACCGCCGGCGTGAGAGACCGTTTTCGGATATGGTATATCGTCCAGCAGATACCGGGCAAGGTCCAGTTGATGAATCGCATCACCGGGAATGGGCCCACAACTGTATTCCCACTGGTTAAGCCAGCGACGACTCGGATTATAAGGTAGTTTCGGGGCAGGTCCGCACCACATGTCATAATCAAATCCCTCAGGGACCGGCCGATTGGGAGTGTCTTTCTGCATGGAATGCCGCATCATGTTGAAAACGCGGACAATGTAAATATCACCTAATTTGCCGGAGTCAATATATTCCTTGGCCTTCTTAGAGTAAGCAGCGCTGCGCGATTGCATACCTACCTGAACAACCCTCTTGTACTTGCGGGCCGCCTCGACCATTTTTCTTCCTTCCCAGATATTGTGGGCAAGAGGTTTTTCCACATAGACGTCCTTGCCGGCCTGGCAGGCCATAATAGTGCCCAGCCCATGCCAGTGGTCGGGGGTGGCATTGACAAGGACATCGACGTTGCGGTCATCAAGGATTTTTCGGAAGTCCTGCACGAGTTTTGTTCTTTTGCCCTGAGCTTCTTCCACCGCCTCCCGTGCTCGGGCGAAACGCCTGGTATTTGTGTCAGAGAGATAGGCGATCTCTACGTCTGGTCGCTGTGCGAATTTCTCGGCCAGATATGTTCCTCGACCACCCAGCCCCATCACGCCCATAATCACTCTCTCATTGGCTCCGTATGCCTTGCCTTGGGAGAATACCGTAAAGGTGGCGGCGGAGGCGATGGAACCTTTCATAAATTCTCGACGATTTAGTGATTTCATATTTTTCTCCTTATTCCATATTTCCCGGCGTATGCCGGTGGGCCAATGCCCTTGCCATATAATCATCCAGTAACTCAATTTCGAATTCTTTAATCATCTCATCGGCGCTGATAGTTTCATGTTCGCTGGCGACCTGGGCGAATCGGCCTCTCCAGTGGGCAATCATCTTGTCCACTACTTTTTGCGGTTCAATATTGACATCTACATTCAATGGTCGAGGCCCAATGGTAGCTATTTTGATAATGCCTTTTGCTTTTGTCCCTGATGAGGCATTCCTGCTAACTTTATTACCTTTTTCCCTGGACCATACGCTGGTGCTATGGCATAAGAATACACACCATAAAACAACTACCACAAGCACCTGAATCGACTGTTTTTGGTTTGTTCTCCACCGTTCCATTTTTGTTCTCCGATTTTCACAGGAGCAAAGAGATATTCCTCCGATGAGTCCCGAGCTTCCCATAAGGCAATTATGAAATCAGATGATATGATACCATCCCGGCGTGACTTTGTCAAATCAACAGGGATGTATCGAAAAAAGGTGCCCTGCTCAAATTGACCGTTTTTAAGTCTAACTTTGGCGTAAACGTTGCCTTGGCAGGAGCATAACCCAGCCTGTCATTCCTGTGAAAACAGGAATCCAGAACCGCAGCAATAGTGTGGATTCCCGCTTTCGCGGGAATGACACAGAGAATCGGTCAGTTTGGATATCCTGATTTTTTGTTCCTATATTTTCTCAGGTATGACCCAGGGTTTTCTATAATTGGCTTTTAAGTATTTGTCGGCTTCGGTGTCGCTCACGAACCTTTCAGATGCGCCATCAAATTTAAGTTTTCGGTTTCCAACCCGATATGAGATATTGGCCAAATGACATAACAGCATTGAGAGGTGTGCTTCTTCGATGTCTGCTTTGGGTTTCTTTCGGGTACGAATGCAGCTTATGAAATCCTCAAAGTGCTCATCGATTATGCTGCCAAATTTTAACTTAGCCGGCTCTGAGACGACCGCCTTGCTCTGGCGAACGCTTGGGTCCCCTTCGAAGACCTGCCATCCGCCGCCGTGTCTGCCAAAGCACATAAACCCTTTAGTTCCGCATATTTCCACTTTTGTCGCACTAAAAGGCCAGTCGGGAAACTTGGTCTTATCTTTCAAGTGAACGATTCGATGCATGTAGGGCGACCAGAGGGACGCTTCGAAGAGCATGGTGAGTTTGCCGAACTCAAATGTTGTGAATTGAGTATCCGGCTGTTCTCTGCCATCGTCGAAGTGATAAACCCCACCCGCATTGCAGACAGTATCCGGATATTCTTTACCAATCAGAAGTCGAGCCAAATCAATCTGATGAATCATATCAGCCATGATATAGCCGACATAGAAATCCCACAGTCTCCAGAACCACCTGCCCGGACGATAGGGCAGCATAGGTGAAGGGCCGCACCACAAATCATAATCCAAACCTTCCGGGACAGGCTGTACGCCGGCTACGTGGATAGGACCGGATTCCTGCATAAGGAATACGCGAGCCAGACGAATATCCCCTAATTTGCCGCTGCGGATGTACTCGCGGGCCTTGTCGGTATAGGGGGCACTGCGGCTTTGCGTATCGACCTGAACAACCCTGTTATATTTACGTGCCGCTTCAACCATCTTTCTGCCGTCCCAGATGCTCAGCGACAAAGGTTTTTCCACAAAGACGTCTTTTCCGGCCTGGCAAGCCATTATTGTAGCCAGGGCGTGCCAGCGGTCGGAAGTGGCGATAACGATTGCGTCGATTTCCGGGTCGTCAAGCATTCTTCGAAAATCCTGCACGAATTTGGGTCTGTAGTCATGGCCCTCAAGCACAATCTCTGCCGCAGGCCCATAGCTTCGGGTATCCGCGTCGCAAATGTATTTGAGCTTAATGTCAGTCCTTTTTACGAGACTTGTCAAAAGTGCTCGTCCCCGACCGCCAACGCCCATTATCCCCAAAACAACTTTGTTGTTGGCTGCCATACTTTTGGCCTGAGATAAGACAGTGAACGTTGTAGCTGCACCTATTGAACTTTTCATAAAGTCTCGACGATTTAGTGATTTCATATTCTTCTCCTTATTCCATTTTCATAAAAAGGTCTGGAGCATTAAAAAAATGATAACAAAACAGTTGAAAAAACGCAATTAAAGAATTCGATATCGGTCGAAGCCACCCCCAAACAAGCCTTCGACGAACTCAGGCCATGGTTTGAGGGTGCCACCTTGTGTTCCATTAATAACGTAAAGCTCGATAGAGAAAGTATTTAACGAAGCCGTTATCGGAAGTAATGGCAGGGTATTTGAACCTGTAAGCCGTGGCCTTTTTGCTATAAGTCTTTTCTTGGTAATGACCTATGGCAATATGCGGGCTTTGGCTTTTTTGAGATTGCTATAGATATGTTTTGAATTTTCTTCAAGAATTGTTTATAATAGTATGGGAATTTTTAATCAGGGAGGGTGTGTATCAATAGGCAGAAAATAAAAGTGACTAAAGTGACTAAAGTGAGCTAAAGTGACTAAAGTGAGCTAAAGTG
>JBDRTM010000238.1:0-3150 GCA_043824065.1 Planctomycetota bacterium
TGGCTCAGGTGCAAAAGAGGCGAAGAAAGAAAGGTTGTATTATGAATATTATGAAGGGAGATGAATTATGAAAAGTATTACACGCAGGGATTTTGTGAAGAGCTCGATGACCGCTGGTGTTGTGATGGCGTTGCCGTTTTCGCGAGTCCGCGGAGCTAACGACGAAATTCGCGTTGGTGTTGCGGGTATTCGCGGTCAAGGCCGCAGCCACATTGGCAATTTCCGTAGTACTGCGGGAGTTCGGGTTGTGGCACTGTGCGATGTGGATGGGAACATTCTGGCCCGTGAGGTCAAGAAGTTCAAGGACCGTAACGAAAGGGTCGAGGCCTATATCGACTGTCGAAAGATGCTCGAAGATAAGTCGATAGATGTGATCTCGATTGCTACGCCGGACCACTGGCATGTCCCTCTGGCGGCACATTCTGTTGTTGCAGGAAAAGATGTTTACGTGGAGAAACCGCTCAGCCATACGATTTCTGAGGGGCGTCTGCTGATAAATCTGGCGCGCAAATACGGGCGAGTTGTCCAGCACGGCACACAGTCTCGCAGTTTAGAAGGAGTAATCGAAGCGATTGAGTACCTGCGGTCCGGCAATCTCGGTAAAATCCGGATGGCCAAGGCAATCAACTGCCAGTTGCGGGGGCCGATTGGCCGTAAGCCGGATACCGAGGCGCCGCCCAATGTCAATTATGACCTCTGGCTCGGACCAGCGCCAAAACGACCTTTCAACTCCAACCGATTTCATTACAATTGGCACTGGTTCTGGGACTACGGGACAGGCGACACGGGCAATGACGGCATTCACCAGATAGACATCGCACGCTGGGGATTGGGAGTCGAGATGCCGAAAGCCGTGTCGTGCAGCGGCGGGCAATTATTTTACGACGATGACCACGAGACGCCGGATACGCAAATCGCCACGTTTGAATACGATGATGTGTACTTGATGTTCGAGATGCGGCTGTGGACCCCGTATCCGCACGAGGGCCACGACAACGGGGATATTTTCTACGGCGATAATGGGACGATGTCTATTGGCAGGAAAGGTTGGCAGGTGACGTTCAAGGATGGAAAAGCCGGCCCGGGCGGCTCTCGTGGAGGTGGGTCCCACATTGCGAATTTCATTAAGGCGGTGCGCAGCCGAAAGGTGTCCGATCTAAATGCTGGCGTCGAGGTTGGGCATTACTCTGCCGCCCTGTGCCATATTGCTAACATCGCAATGCGGGTTGGCCGGCGACTGACGTTCGATGCCAACCTGGAACGATTCATCGGGGACGCCGAAGCAAACACATATCTGACGAAACAGTACCGCAAAGGCTTCGAACTGCCAGTACTATGATGTATTGAAGGTGACCATTCAGCCCAGATACAAAAAAACTCAAACTTAAGGGTTTTTTGAGAACCCTGTTCGGTAAGATTAAATTCAAGATTCACCCCCTCTTAATGACGATATAAGGCGTAATGGATAACACTTTTGGGGCAGTAAAAACCCTCATTCCGAGCGGAGTGTAGCCTTTAGCCCTGAGCATAGTCTAATGGATCGAAGGAGCAGGAATCCAAAATATTTAGTCCTCAGCTTTACGCTGAGAGCTTGCTAAAATCAATCCTTGCGGTTTAGGCCATTTTCGCTTAAAATTTTTAGTATGTACCCTATTTGACAGAAAAGAGAAATTGTAGGAGTTCTTGTAAATGAAATATTTTACACCCACTATTGATAAGTATTTCGCCGCTTGGATTCTTCGGGATACCTGGGATTCGAGACATCCACTCGACATGCAAAGATTTTATCGTTTCGTCAGAGCCATTGACCACTTTAGCAAAGCTATAAGGCGTCCACCATTAGACCTTAATGATCCCATACTCTCTAACTATCCGGCAAAATTGCGGCCTAAATTTTCAAAAACGATTGTTGGGTTTGAGCGTAATCCGAGAACATATGATGAAGACGGATTGAAGAAGAAGATTGTGCTTGCAGTCAGACGAAACCACGAAAACTTTAATAAAACACATGTGGAGGAGCAGACAGCCGAGTTTGTCGAGAGAGCAATGTTGATTCTTGATGTTTTGTGGGCTTGGAAACAGATGCCTTTCCCCGACGAGAAAATACGAAAATGGGAGCCGGATTTTAAATGAAAGATGCATGTGAAGAAAAGTATGTTTTCTATAATTTAGCCATAGCAGACTTGAACGAGGCCTCTGGTTGTTTAGATGCCATAAAGCAGTACAAGCGAGGTTTGACGAGGACGACTATGGTAAAGAATGCAATCATTGCTTATTCAAGGCCGCTCATGGAATGCAAAGGAATAAACAACAAAATACATCGCCTGAAAATCAAAGTTGTCCCGAAAGACTACAGAACTCTGCATAAGAAGGTTTTACAATATCGCAATCGCATAATAGCGCACACTGATTTAGTTTTTAGAAAACCAAAACTGGTCAAATATGGTATGATGATAAAAAGAGAGGGGGATTACTTGTCATTGGTGGGTGAGCTGCAAGTATTGATACGGGAAGTACGTAGTGCGGTACATAATATGATTATCGAATACGGAAGAAGGTTCATTAAATAAGGCGTCAGCCGAGGGCTTGTAAAAAATCAAAAACAGACAATACAAAAAAGTGTTAGCGTCTTCTTTTCAATCCCGATACTATCGGGACACCAAGCCCAAACATTAAAAGTGAGGCTTATCCGTTTACGACATCAAAGAAGTTCTGCTCCTAAGCAATACCGTAGCTCTTCATTAATATCCGTAGCGATTGTAGGTGTTTATCTTTTTTAGCTCGTCCTCAATGCCCTGAAGTGTTTGTTGCGTCTTTTGTTGTTGCTGCTGAGCCTTTATTTCGTTAATGGATGTATTAATAGCTGCGAGATCAGCGTCAGTAATATTGGTATCACCTGCCAGCTTTGCCCCGACCATCTTGGCTTGTAAGTCGTACAACTTCATCAAGCGTTGATGTTGCTCTTCTTCTCTTCTGAGTCTTGCTGAGTACGGCCCTTCGAACTGGCACCCTGCCAGCAGCACAAACACCAGTAATATTTCAATGATCATTTTTCTCATTTTCTCTACATCCTAAAAAAAATGCTAATATTCTGCGGGTCCATAGAAAATTGAATATCTTTGTTCAGATTTTTTAATCTATTAACTCCAG
>JBDRTM010000239.1:0-4731 GCA_043824065.1 Planctomycetota bacterium
CAGCGGATAGCGTAGAGCGTACAGCGGATAGTAAAAGCCTAAACGCTAAACGCTATACGCTAAACGCTAAAGACGGCTCCAAGAAGCTGAGGGGCTTTTGGGTGTGTGATTTTGATTTGAGCTCGGTAGAGTCAGCGTACAGCGTACAGCGGATAGCGTAGAGCGTACAGCGGATAGTAAAAGGCTAAACGCTAAACGCTATACGCTAAACGCTAAAAAAGCTAAACGCTAAAGACGGCGGACAGCGTACAGCGGATAGTAAAAGCCTAAACGCTAAACGCTATACGCTAAACGCTAATCAGCCACTGTTGTGCCTGGTGATAGGTCCGGAGTGTAGCGGAAATCATCTTGCTGACACTGTGATTTTGTCTCAAATACTCCTGTGCGGCTTTAGCGGTTTTACGGGCGAAATCGCGTCTGTCTAACAGCCGCTGCAGCACACCCACTATACTAAGCTCATCATTCGGGTCAAAGATTAAGGCGGTCTGGCCCTCAATAATTAAATCATCTACGCCGCCCTGACAGGCCGCGACAGCGGAACCGACACTCATTGCCTCTAACAACAAAGTATTAAAAGTAGAGCTGGGCTGAGGCTGTATGAAAATATCGCCGGTGGCAAGAACCGACCGCCAGGGCCTTAATCTCGGGACAATGGTAACAGTCTGCAAAAGACCAAGTGCAGCCAGCAATTTCCGCAATTGCCCTTCGGCCCGTCCGCCACCACTTACAATCATCATAAATTCATATCCGTCAATCATCAGGTGCCTGACCGCGTTAAATAAATTCTCAAAGTCATCGGCATTATCTAAAGGATGAGCCATCACAATAGTGGCGGGGTGGGAAGGCTCAGAAAAACATACGTTGCCTTCGGCTACGAAAGTGCCTATATTTATCTGCTCAATCCGCTCAGCAAGGCGAGGATAGGCTTCGGCAATATCAGCAGCGATACTTTTAGCCGGGGTAATGATTTTTGCACATAGCCTCGATGAAACAGAAAACCGAACCAAATGCTTGGCAAGGGAATTAGCCATCAACACATAAGGCAAATCCAATCGACGAGCCAATCGCCTTGTAAGCAATGCTTTACTCTCGCACAGGCAGTGTAAAACGGTAGGCTTGAATTTTGCAAGCTGTTCGACAAGCAGCCTTCTATTTAGATGCCCGGTCAACGGCAATTCAAAAACCGGGTGGCTGATAACCTCAGCGGCGCCGGTGAACAGAGAGTCCACATCGCAGCCCGGCGGACAAACCAAAGCTACAGGAATCGACTCGTCCGCCAAACCAACCAGCAGATGCTCTAAGAATATCGAGTATTCAGAAACTGTATGTTCCGATGCAATCAGAGCCAATCTAAGCGATTTCTTTGTTAAATTTTCCAGCGCCAAATTCGTTTGCTCCTTGTTCGCTCACTTGCTACTGTTTCGTATATCGTATTGCATAATATATTATCGCAAAGATGATTTTTTAGCCACTGTAAAAATCAACATGCTTACCTTAAAGTTATTTGTCCTGGGAAAATATTCTGGCGGCACCATTCTTTTCTCAACAAAATAATTGATTGGTATTCGGCCTTGCGATTATCTCTGCATTTGATATAAATGGATTTAACTGAAAGGGATAATTATGGGAAGGTTACTTGTCATCGCCAACAGATTGCCATTTAGTATAATAAAAAGAGCGGGAAGGTTTCATTTTCGTCCGAGTCCAGGTGGACTTGCTACGGGTTTGTCTTCACTGTCCGAATCCTTCGAGCGTCTCTGGATGGGATGGCCGGGAATAACAAATGAGAAGCTTACCGCTGAGGACAAGAGCCAAATTGGAGAAAAACTGGCTGCCGAGGACTGCCGGCCGGTATTTCTTTCTCAAAAGCAAATAGAGGATTATTATTTTGGATTCTGTAACAAAACGATTTGGCCTCTTTTTCATTACTTCCCAATGCGTACTGTATATGAAGAGCACTTCTGGAAGACATATAAGCAGGTGAATCAAATCTTTTGCGATGAGATATTTGAGATTGCCAAGCCTGGTGATTATATCTGGGTTCACGATTATCAATTAATGTTACTTCCGCAACTTCTTAGGGATAAACTGCCGGAACTCGAAATTGGCTTTTTTCTGCATATACCGTGGCCCTCATTTGAGTTGTTCCGACTACTGCCCTGGCGAGAAGAAATATTGAACGGTTTGCTGGGAGCTGACCTAATAGGATTCCACACCTATGACTATGTTCGACACTTTCTCAGCAGCGTGAGCAGAGTAATGGGTTTCGAACATACGCTGGGCAAAGTCGGTATGGGCAACCGTGTTATCAAGGTCGATGCTTTTCCTATGGGCATCGATTACGAAAAATATTCCCAGGCCATCAGTAAAGCCGGCGTTAGGAAGGAAGTGGACAAAATACTTCAGGAAGTAGGAAAACGCAAAATCATCATATCTGTTGACAGACTGGACTACACCAAGGGTATTATCCAGCGATTAGAGGCTTTCGATTTATTCTTGTCTAAAAATCCCGAATATAAGGAAAAAGTTACGTTAATTATGGTAGCTGTCCCATCTCGCACAGGCGTTGAGGACTACAAGATGCTAAGAAACAGGCTTGAGCAGCTTGTGGGAAGGATCAATGGAGAACATGGAACGTTGGGCTGGGTGCCTGTCTGGTATCTTTACCGATTTCTGCCCTTCAGAAGGATTACAGCACTGTACAACGTTGCTGATGTGGCTTTAGTAACGCCCCTGAGGGACGGGATGAACTTAATAGCGAAAGAGTTTATAGCAACCAAAACCGAAGGAAGAGGCGTTTTGATTCTCAGCGAAATGGCCGGTGCGGCAAGTGAATTAGGTGAGGCCCTGATAGTCAATGCAAACAATAAAGGAGCAATAATAAAGGCCATCAAGGAAGCCCTCGAGATGCCCCTGTTAGAGCAAATGGAGCGCAACAGATTAATGCAGGAAAGGCTTAGACGTTATGATGTCTCAAGATGGAGCAGTGATTTTTTGAACGCCTTATTCGATATTAAAAAAACACAGCAAGAACTCTCTGTCCGCAAACTATCGGAGACCACAAGGAAGAATTTAGTTAGTGATTACGCTAAAAGCCGGAATCGATTGCTACTGCTCGATTACGACGGCACTCTTGTAGGCTTCAAGGGCAAGCCTGCACAGGCAGGCCCAGACGACGAAATTATGAGTTTGCTGGAGAGTCTGTCTGGAAAGCCCAAGAACACTGTAGTAATAATAAGCGGACGAGACAAAGCAACGTTGGCTCAATGGCTTGGCAGCCTTGACGTAGCATTAGTTGCTGAACACGGAGCTTGGATTAAGCAAAGAGATGAAGACTGGCAATGTATGCAACCTTTGGAGGCAGACTGGAAAGATACAATTAGGCCTATTCTCGAGCTTTATTCGGATCGAACCGCAGGCTCTTCGGTTGAAGAAAAGGATTTCTCGTTGGTTTGGCACTACCGTAGAGCTGACCCTGAACTTGCCTATATCAGAGAGCAGGAACTAAGAGGTGCTCTCTTAAATCTGACTGAAAACCTCGATGTTGGCGTGTTTGAAGGCAACAAGATCCTTGAAATAAGGGGTGCCGCTGTTAACAAGGGCCGAGCAGCGGAATTTTGGACTACAAAACGAGATTGGGATTTTTTGCTGGCGGCAGGAGATGATTATACCGATGAAGAAATGTTTAGGGTACTACCTGATGAAGCGTATTCTATAAAAGTAGGACTAAATATTTCAAAAGCGCGTTTCAATGTTGATAGCCCGAATGAGATTAGGTCATTACTCAAAGAATTGGTAAGGAGTTAGTATTTTACGTCTTGAAGATTTCCGTCATATAGTACCCGACGAAACATTATCTGAAATTTACGCCAAAGCAAGGCGACTCTACCGCAAACACATTGTCCACTTAAATGCCACATATCAGGGTGGCGGTGTAGCAGAGATTCTTTATTCTCTTGTGCTTTTGATGAATGATGTGGGTATAGATGCCGGTTGGAGAATTTTACATGGGAGCCAGGAGTTCTTTGAAGTCACAAAGAGTTTTCACAATGCTCTTCAAGGAGCAAAGATAAATTTAACGACAAGAAAAAAACAGGTATACCTTCAAGTCAATGACAATTTTTCAAAGTTTTCTCACCTGGACCATGATTGTGTCATTATTCACGACCCTCAACCACTCTCAATCATTACGTCTTACAGGAAATCCCAGCCCTGGATATGGCGATGCCATATAGACCTGACTAACCCGCATAAAGAATTATGGGATTTTCTGAAAGGTTTCTTGCTTCAATATGACCAGATTGTTGTATCAAGCGAAAAATACTTCAAAGACGATCTGCCAATAGACCAGAGGCTAATGTTGCCGGCTATTAATCCACTTAGCCAGAAGAATAAAGATATCAACGAGAAGACCATGATTGAATATATAACCAAGGCTGGCATACCCACAGACAAACCGGTAATTACCCAGGTTTCGAGACTCGACCCTTGGAAGGACCCGGAGGGAGTCATAGATGTTTTTAAGCTGGTTAAGGAAAAAGTCAATTGCAGACTGGTTTTTTGCTATAACGTGGCCAGTGATGACCCCGAAGGCATGAGGATGTACAACAAGGTCCAGCGAAAAGCCAATAAGTTTCTTAAACGTGGAGACATCCTCTTCGTCGTTGGAAACAATGAAACGTTGGTCAATTCTATCCAAAGATTTTCAAGTGTAATAATACAAAAGTCCAT
>JBDRTM010000240.1:0-17551 GCA_043824065.1 Planctomycetota bacterium
CTCGGCAAATACGAGCTTCGAGTTTCCAGGGCGAGCATCCATACGAGCATCGACAACGTTAAACGAAAACCGGACTTTAGGCACTTTAGGCACTTCATTGCGCTGTAACGTTAACAATTGCGCTGTAACGTTAACAACAGGATAAGAAATGCGACTTGAAAAAATTATTCTCAACGGATTTAAGAGTTTCGCGGACAAGACGGATTTTGTTTTCGATTCTCCCATAACCGCTATTGTTGGCCCCAACGGCTGCGGTAAGAGCAACGTGGTCGATGCGGTAAAGTGGGTGCTTGGAGAGCAAAGTGTCAAGAGCCTGCGGAGCGGGCAGATGGCGGATGTGATATTCAGCGGAAGCAGCAGCAGGAAGTCTCTCGGAGCGGCTGAAGTGAATCTGTTTATATCCAACCCTGATGGGACCGGAGTGCGACAGCTTCCAATCGAAGCCGACGAGGTGCAAATATCACGGAAGATATATAAGAGCGGAGAAAGTGAGTATCGGATAAATAACAGAATCTGCCGGTTGAAAGATATTCGAGAATTATTTATGGACACGGGTATAGGCACCAGGGCCTATTCGATTCTCGAGCAGGGGCAGATTGAGCATTTAGTGAGCGCATCGAAGACAGACAGAAGGTTCATATTTGAAGAAGCGGCAGGTATAAGCAAGTATAAGGCACACAAAAAAGAAGCGCTTCGTAAGCTGGAACGAACGGAACAGAACCTTCTTCGGCTTGCAGATATTTTGGGCGAACTTGCCAAGAGACTGCGAAGTGTAAAGCTGCAGGCGGGCAAAGCAAGAAATTATCTGCAATATACTCAAAAGCTCAAAGAGCTGCAGGTGAACTACTCACTGGTTGAATATGCAAAAAATCACACGCAGATGAAGGACAAGGGGGCTGCCCTTGATGAGGTGACCGAACAGTTCGGAAAGCTGGCGGCGGAAGTAGCAAGACAGGACAGTCTGATAAGCACATTAGGCGAAGAAATAATAGAAACGGAGCATAAGCTAAACCACACTGATAATTCCCTTGTATCTGTTCGGAGCAAAATTGAGCAGCAACTCCAGCGAATTGATTTTTTGCGGACGAGGATTTCAGAACTACAGGAAAGAGAGAAATCGGCGAGAGAGAAAATTGAAAAGCTCCGGGAACAGAAAAACCTCTTTGAGAAAAATTCGTCACAATACGACGCTGAGCTGGCAAACTGTGAAAAGATGCTCGACGAGAAAAGCCAGGCTGTTGAGCAAATCCAGAAAGCAATCCAGCAAGTCAATGCCGAATGTGCCTCGCTGGAGGCGCATTTGGAGGATGAGAAATCAGGTATAATCGACATGGTCAGACGGACGGCTCAACTTCATAACGAAGTCCAGAGCATTTCGGTTTATCGCAATAATTTGTCCTCTCAGAAAGACCGTCTTTCCGGCCGGGCGGAAACCGCCCATGCAGAACTTGAGCAACTGCTGACCGAAAAAGCACAACATAATGCCCGCCTGAGTGATATTGAAAAAGTGTTAGGTGAATTGGAGGAGAGCTTAAAATCCAAGCGCAAAAAGACCGAAGAGCTCGACGGTTCTTTAGCAGTGGACAATAAGCGATTGGCCCACAGCAAAGAGGTACGAAGCGCGCTGAACAGCGAGCTGACGATATTGACAGATATGGAAAGAAGGTGCGAGGGGCTTAAGGCGGGTGTTAAAAGCATTTTGCAGGGCCGGTCAGTCGAAAACAATAGATTCGATTACGTTGAAGGGATATTAGCGGAAACAATAGAAACCGATGTCGAGTATGCGAATGCTGTCGAAGCGGCCCTTGAGGGACAGACCGATGCACTGGTAATCAACAGCACGAGCAGAATGTTAGCTGATATAGAGAGGATTCAAGAGCTTGACGGCAGAGTGAATTTCATTTGCCTTGATAAAATAGAGCCGTTTGTGGACAAAAATGACTGGTCGGAGTTTGCCTGTGTCAAAGGCAGGCTTGTTGAATTTGTGAAGTTCGACAGCAAATACGCACCGTTGGCCTGGAAGTTACTCGGTAAAACGTTAGTTGTTGACTCTCTACAAGAGGCAGTCGAGCTGGCGGAGAAGGCAGGAGAGGAATTTAAGTTTGTTACTTTGAATGGTGAATTCTTAAGTGCCGACGGGATGATAAAACTCGGGCCTTTGGGCAGAGCCACCGGTTTAATATCGCGTAAAAGCCGACTGCGTCAACTGCAGGAGACCATCGGCAATATTACCTCTGAAGTTGCAGCGATTGAAGGCCAAATTGAGAAGAACAACCAGACTAAAGCACATTTGGATGAGCTATGTCAAGAGCTGCGGACGGCTGTTTATGAAGCGAACACCGAAAAGATGCAGGTAAGCTCGAAGCTCAGCGTGATAGAAGAAAATATAAAACGGCTGAGACAAGAGGAGCCGTTGTTAGTCGGTGAGATTGACCTGTTGGCCGAACAGATAGCCCAGTCCGTGCAAAAGGAATATGACTCGAAGCAGAAATTGGAGGAGCTGGAGGAGGTAAACAGCCAGAGGACGGCGCATATAGAAGAGCTTGAGGCAAAATACGCTGAGCAAAAACAACAACAGCAAACGCTGGTGGACAGACTTACTGATTTGAAGATTGCTTTAGGGCAAATTACGGAACAGAGTAAGGCATTGAAACAGATAATTCTTAGTCTGCAGAGCCAGATGCAGGAGAACCGGACGGCTGCCGGGACAGCCCAGGAGGAAATTCAAAACTGCAGCGAACAATGGCTACAGGCTCAAAGGGACATTCTTAACTGCGAGGCCGGGGTATCGGAGCTGTTTGTCGAAAAAGAAAAGAACCAGGAGAGCAGCCGATTATTGCATAAAGAGATTGAAAGACTGCTCGAAGAACGAAAACAAACAGAGGAGCTTGTCCGGCTTAGACGCGCCGAAAAAGAAGAAACGGAGCAAAAAATTAACGAGCTTAAAATAGAATTGGGCCAGTTAGAGGTAAAACAGCAGGACCTGGTCGAAAGAGTGCAGGAGCAGCTTCAGATTAATTTAGCTGAGGCTTATGAAAATTACAGGGACGAAGAGGTTGACTGGGACAAAATAAGAGAGGAGATAGCCGAGCTTCGGGGTAAGATTGAACGGCTTGGTAACGTAAATATCGATGCAATCGATGAGCAGGAGACCCTCGAAAAACGACATAACTTTTTAAGCAGCCAGGTTCAGGACCTCAATTCCAGCAGAGGTCAATTACAGCAATTGATAAACCGCCTTAATAAAAAGAGCAGAGAAAGATTTCAGCAGACCTTTGAGGAGATAAGGGGACATTTCCAGGAGATATTCCGCAAGCTGTTTGGCGGGGGCAGGGCCGATATAATACTTGAGGATGCTGAAGATATTCTCGAATCGGGGATAGAGGTAATAGCCCGCCCGCCCGGCAAGGAGACAAGAAGTATATCGCTGCTTAGCGGCGGTGAAAAATCGATGACGGCGATTGCGTTGCTGTTTGCGGTTTTCAAGACAAAGCCGTCGCCGTTCTGTTTCTTAGATGAAGTTGATGCGGCCCTGGATGAGGCAAACAACGAGCGTTTCAATATACTGCTGCGGGAGTTTCAGAAGGATTCGCAGTTCATAATCATCACGCACGCCAAGCGCACGATGAGTATTGCGGATGTGCTGTTCGGGATAACAATGCAGATACGGGGAGTGAGCAAGAAGATAAGCGTCAGATTTGGCGAGGTTGACGAAGAAACCGCTGCGGTGGCTTAATCGTCGTTCGTGGCTCGTAAAATCCTCGACAATCTGCCCCCGACCACAGGGGTCGGGGCTAATCATTTTTTCAATACGCCCTCAAACACAACCCCGACCACAGGGGTCGGGGCTAATCGGATCGGTGTTTATTGACGTATTCGACTCTTCGATTCAAATTATCCTGGCTGAAGCAGAAACGTTTGTCAAAACCGTGTGTCCAAACCCGGCCAATCTGGCCGTGTTTTCGAAGTGCGAACATGGCAATATTCTTGTATCTACTGACAATGAACTCGATAGATTCCTGACAAGGATGGGCTACTAAGTGAACGTGGTTTGTGCAAACAATCAACGCCTCAATCGTATGGCCGATTCTCTTGGCCTCATTTAGGATTGCCTGACGTACAATGGCCTTGGCCTCAGAGTCCAGTTTGACACTTGGCGACTTTTGCAACCTTCGGCATGCCTGCAGAATCTTTGGATTGCCGGGCATAATCTTGCCTTGCTTTACATAACCTCGCTGGTCACCCTGCAGCCAACTGCCGTAGGTGGTCCACGTTACCATGTATCCGAGCATCTTCGACATGATTGCAGATTAACAGGGAAAATTCCCACCCGCAAATCTTTTTTCGCTTATGTTTAGCCCCCACCCCTGTGGTGGGGGGGGATACTTTCATGATTTTCGACCCGCCTTGAGTTGCTCAAGTAAGCTATGAATTTCACACTTCTTCTGTCCCCGATGAAGCTTTGACACATACTCTATCATAGGACGGTTCCATAAGAAGCTGTACATTGGGTTACCCGCGAGTAAAGTCGCGACACGACCACTACGACTTCGATACACTACGTCTCTCTCCCAGCCACGAGCGTGAACGTGGTTGCTGTGAGGAGGGATGTAGTCTTGCGGGTCATGGTCAGATTGTTTCTTTACCCTACGCCGAGGTTTGTAAATGTCTCCAAACTTATCTAAGTGAGCCGCTTTCGCTCTTTTTGTCTTAAGTGGGATATGCTTATCGAACCACAAATCATAGTGGGACTTAAAAGCCTGTGAGATTTTCATCAAGTAAACAAGGAAATTTCGCCCTTGACCAGTTCTGACGCCTGTGAAGCCAGCAATCCACTTACCATTCCAATCACTGGCATCCAAGAAGGTGCGCATATAGTGCTTGCAGGTGCAAAGTGTCACCCAATCTCCTTGAAAGTTTGGGCCGCACCCCGTCTGTATAAAGTGTCCATCGCGGTTCTTTATACTCGTGATGATGTAATAATATACCGTAGCTTGACCATTAACGTGCTTACGTAAGGTGCTTAGAGACAAATTCTTATTGCCAGCCAACCGACCTGATTCAGGGAAAGGTTGATAGTCGCCCTCATTTGCAGAAAATTTTGTCCTACAACTCATTCAGCGTTTCCTTTCAGGTTTTAACCGCAGAACTATCGATTGTGTAGTATTCCTTTGAAATCTAAGCGCAACAACTCTTTATCACAAGAGCACTGCCAAACACCGGCCTTTCGCGAACGCTATGCATAATACTGATTACCACCTTGCCATAACAATCCAGCAGAAAGGTGCGAAGTCAAAAAAGCAGATCTCGCTTTTGCTCATTATTATCGACAGGATTCTATACAAGAATGAGTGATAAATGGCGAGAACAAATGAATATCAAATATAAAAAACAAAAATTCAAAAAGCTGTGGGAGGTGGGTGCTTAAGTGTTGAAGCTATAGGGCAGGAGGTTTATAATTGAGAACATGGCAGCGAAATCAAAGAAGAACAGGATGCCGAAGAGTAAGTCCCTGCAAACAGCGGAAATCCAGGCGGCAATCGACTACGGGATTGATGTTTCAATGCTGATTCAGAATGTCAACAGAAGCTGCACCGAGCGTATTATAAGACATCAAATCGCACTTAATACCGTAGAGAAACTCCGGAAAGCGAGGAGACTGTGAGCAGCGATTTCTTAAACCTGCTTGAACGGCTTGTTAATGCCGGCGTTGATTTTTTAGTAATAGGCGGTTTTGCCGGCGTAGTGCATGGAGGTACTTATGTAAACCAGGATATCAATGAACCGTCCGCGAGATAAAGAGGCTGTCTTGCAGCTTGAAGCAATAAAGGAGCTAAAAAATTCTCAACAAGACCTTCTGTATGAAGGAGCGTTCTTTTCAGAATAAGTATTGGCTAATACACCTAAGCCATCCCCAAGCCTTCGACAAGCTCAGGCGCGGCGCTTCGCTTGAGGCTGCCAGCCATCGTTTTAAGTGTGGGACTGTCCCTACAAATGTTTACTAAAAGACTACCTCTCTGCTGTCGAAAACGGGGCCGTCTTTGCAGCACATTTTATAGACGGTCTCGTTAGAGCCGTTCAGTCTGCATTGGACGGCACAACTCTGACACAGGCCGATGCCGCATGCCATTCTTCGTTCCAGGCTGAGCTGGCAGTCGATATTTTTGTCTTTAGCGATTTCGGCCACTCTTGCTAACATTGGCTCTGGTCCGCAGCAATAAATAATCGTACTGTTGCTGTCCAAACGTGATCGGCCGAGCCATTCTGTGAGGCAGTCAGTAACAAATCCGTGATAGCCGGCGGAGCCGTCATCCGTTGCTACGAGTGATTCTATGCCGTACCTGGCAAATTCCGGTATTGAAAATCCTAATTGCTGCGAAATCTCGTCCAGTCTGCCCTCGAAAGGCAGCTCCATAGCTGTCTTCGCACCGGCAAACGCAAACACCTCAATCCTGGTGGCATAGGAATCGGCCGTGAGGACCTTTGCCAGATGCAGTAGTGGCGGGACCCCCATCCCCCCAACGACCAAGAGGGCGGTTTTTTTGCCGTCCGGGACAGAGAAGCCATTTCCCAAAGGTCCGATTACACTGATTGAATTGCCGGCCGATAAAGTTGTCATTCGCAAAGTGGCAGGGCCGAGGACACAATAAAGAAGGTCGGCGAAAGTTCTATCTCCCTCAGCAATAACATCAGTGAAACTAAAAGGCCTTCGCAACAGTATTTTGCGTTCGGCTGTATCGAGCAAATGTTCCGGTATGTTTTTTAGGGACGGCAGGGCGGTACCGGAAAGGTCTAATTCGGCAAATTGTCCCGGCTGGAAATCGGCAAAGGCCCTGGCTCCATTTGCTGAAAACTCAAGTCTTAGCCGATAGAACCGTTTTCCAATCTGTTTGTTAGAGGAGACAATCGCCTCAAATACTCCCTTAGCTGATGACGAGCATTTTTCTGACATAGTTAGCTATTGTCCATGTTACAATAGACCTTCATAAACCCTGATGCCATCCACCACCTTGCAGACGTGAACGGCATATTTGTCGGCGAACTCAGGCCGGCTGCGGGGATAGGCCGTATCAACAGCCTGCTTGACCGCTTCGATACATTCGGCCCGGACCAAAGCGCCAGATGCCCCCTTGTCACCGCCTCCTAACATCCGCTCTCCTAAAACACCTGGGACTGTTCGAGCAATATCACACATCGTTTCCAGTTCCGGCCCGGATATTTTGTAATCATCGCGCAATCCGATGCCATCAGCTCTAAATATCTGCCCAACGGTTTCGATGTCACCGGCTTTCCAGGCTTTGAGCATCTTATAGAACCGGTTTTGAGCATTGAAAATATATCTTAAGCGGTCACACAAGTCCGGATGACTTTCACCGAAGTCGTCCATAATCTTTTCATAAACTGTATGGTCTTTAATATCCGCGAGGCACGATATATCGTAATCGGCTTTCTGTAATATTGAAACCAATTTCTCGCATTCTGCCCTACGGACGGCGTAAGTTGATTTTTCCAGGCCTGGGCGATCCGTGCCGGTATCAAGCACAACAATCCGAAAATCGGTCGCACCTGATCCTATGGGCAGATACTCTATTGAGCGGTCATTGGGGTTGTAGTACGTTCCCATCCCTTCGCGGGCAAAGAGTATCATCGTCTGGTCGAGCTGTCCACAGGGTGAGCCGATATAATCATTCTCGACGGCCTGAGCCAGGTCAACAATCTTTATTTTTTCCTTTACCTCGATTGCATTGGCATCGAACAGCGACAAAATCAGATTCAAAGTCAAAGATGCCGACCGGCTCATTCCACCACCGGGGATGTTTCCGTAAAGAACGCCGTCAATACCTTGTGAGAGTTTGTAACCTTCGCGTCTTAGAATATACTCAACCCCGTATGCGAACCGCCCCCAGGTTTGGGCTATTTCGGCCGACTTTGGCTCAGGAACGTTTCCCAGCTCAAATTCAATGACTCCATCGTTGGGGAAATTACCGCTAAAGAGCCTGACCTTGTTAGAGCCATTAGGCTTATAGGCCAGCCAGATAAATCTGTCGGTTCCAACGCCGAAAAGTTCAGTGCCGTTGTAATCACCATGCTCGACCCCCAGACAGAAGCGCGATGATGTCCTTCGCACTTTCCCACCCTTGATGTCAATGCCCTTGTCCTTCGAAAAGCTCAGGATCTTATCTAATGCTGTGTTCCCTTCAGCTGTTAGTTGCATTCTTAAATCCTTATCAGTAAATTACTCGTGAATCCTGTCTTACCAGAATATGATGTAAAGCACTACTGTCAAAAGTATCACGAGCACACCCAAGTACACAGAGCCCTTAGACCAGTTCAACTCAATCTTCGTTTGCTCCGGCAGCACAATCTTTTCCTTCATTGGCTTGATCAATGTCACTAAGAGCAGGATGGCCGCAATAGCGCCTACTGTGATTGCCATACGGTTAAGAAATGCCATCTCACCCCAGCCGAAGAACAGAATTCCATAGATAATAGGGCTAAGAACCAGCCCCAGGACTCCACAACACCGTGGGGTCCGTTTCACAAACAATCCGAACAGGAAGATGGTGAGCACGCCGGGTGATACGAATCCCTGGAACTCTTGAATGAAGGCGAATGCTCCCCTGAACCTGGGACTTGCCAGCACCGGCGCGATCAGACATCCGACGATTACGCCTATGGGGACGCAACAGCGACCTACCCACACCAGCACATTCTGCGCCGCATTCTTGTTAAACCATTCCCTGTAAATGTCCATGGTGAAGATTGTGGAAGCTGCGTTCAACATCGATGCCAGAGAGCTAATCACTGCTCCCATCAGCGCGGCCAATACAAAACCCCGCAGGCCGGTCGGAGTCAGATACCGAATCAACAGCGGAAATGCACCATCGTAGTCATAGCCGATCAACTCTTGCCGGACTTCAATATCGGGGTGAGACTCGTCCACGCCCTCGAGCAGTTCTGCGTTAATTGCACTGAGGTCCTCGCCCGCCGGGACAACCTTACCCAGTACTGCGGCATTGAATGACAGCACCTCCGCAGCAAGCTGGAGCTGCAACCGAGCAAAGTCACCATTAAACGGAATAACCATATTGGCCTGGGCCGGAGTTGTCTTTGCCTGCTCAAATGCCTCCAACACAGGCTTGTTAAATGCCTCCTGGTTCATTGCGTCCTCTTGCATCTTTGAGCCATAAAGCGTAAATGCAATAATCCCGGGAATGCACACAATAAACGGAATAATCAGCTTCAGGAAAGCTGCAAACACGATGCCCCTTTGTCCCTCACGTAAAGAGTGCGCTCCAAGTGTTCTTTGCATGATATATTGGTTCAGGCCCCAGTAGTAGAAATTCGGAATCCAAATCCCTAATAGCAATGCCGTCCAGGGCAGAAAGTCGCTGGTTCGGGGTAAGACCATGTGCATATTCGCATCTTTGAGTGCTGAGAATTTTTCTCCAAACGTTGCAGCGTCACCCAGACCGAGTGAGGTGTTCACCGCTGCAGCATTGATCCCTTCGAACTTGCTCGGATCATCCAGTGCCATAAACGACAGCACCATGATTACCGCCCCTCCAATGATTAAGGCCGAACCCTGAATCAAATCCGCCCAGGCACAGGCCTTGAGGCCTCCGGCTGCAACATAGATACCCGCAAGGATACCCACGAACCAGGAAAGGGTTGTGATGTTGATGGGGATCCCCATCAACTGTTCTTTAAATAACGGATTTAACGTCCTGGCCCCAAGATAGATGACGGTAGGGATTGTCACACCCATATAGATAATCACCATTAGTAGTGACATCACCAGTCGGGACATGTGATTGAAGCGGTACTCCAGGTACTCAGGTATGGTAAAAATTCCGCTCTTTAGAAACTTGGGAAGGAAGAAAAACGCTACTACAACGAGAGTTATGGCAGCGATCCATTCGTAGCTGGCCACCGCCAAACCAATCGAGCCCATAGCCGCCTGGCCCGACATTCCAACAAACTGCTCAGCCGAGATGTTCGCGGCGATTAGTGAAAATCCGATCAGCCACCATTTCAGGCCCCGACCCGCCAGAAAATAGTCCTCACTGGTTTTTTCTTTGCGGCTCTTGAGCAAGCCCACGGTAATTACACAAACGAAGAATACCGCTAATACGCCAATGTCTAAGCCACTTAATTCCATTTGTGAGCTCCTTAAATTGAACCTTCCCTGCCAAAATTCCTTCCTTAGTTTGACTATGTTTCTGAAGTAATTTCATTTTCTCGTAAAGGCGTCACTTAGTGCCTGGATTATATCAGTGGTCATCAGGCTGACTTGGCCGACTTTTTCTGCTGCGATGTCACCGGCCAAGCCGTGGATGTAAACGCCCAGAACCGCAGCATCAAAGTTGCTCAAGCCCTGGCCTGCGAGCGCAGTTATAACACCTGTTAAAACGTCACCTGAGCCGGCTGTGGCCATACCGGGATTGCCGGTCTTGTTGATATACACTTTTTGGCCATCGGTCACGACGGTTCCTGCCCCTTTGAGGGCTACAACGGTTTTGGTCTGCTGTGCCAATTGCACGGCTTGTTGTTGGCGGTCGGATGGCAATGGTTCTCTCAACAGGGCTGACCATAGGCGTTTCATTTCGCCGGGGTGAGGCGTTAGAACCAGCTTTGCTTTTAGCCCGGCAGGCCAGTCTTTTATGCCGGCCAGATTATTCAAGCCATCGGCATCTATAATCAGCCGGAGCTGGTCTTGTTCGAGAAGCGCTTCGAGGACCGAACGAAGTGCGCCGCTTATGCCGACACCAGGGCCGAACGCCACGACATCATTTTCGCTGAGGGCTTCGAGGATAGGGTTGATTGCCTTTGCTGATATTCGGCCGAGATTGTCTTCGGGCAGAGCGATAGTGGTAAAGGACGGCTCTATTGAAGCGACTATTGGCAAAACACTTTTGGGTGTTGCTACTCGCACGAGGCCTGCACCGGCCCGCAAGGCACTTCGGCCTGCAAGAGCAGCAGATCCGCTCATGCCGGTACTGCCGGCAATGATACAGACCTTGCCGAAATCGCCCTTGTGGGCATCAACCGCTCTTGGCCTTAGCTTCGGGATAGATTCTATTAACTGCATATAACCTCGTTTCGAGCAGTATATTACAAAAAATGCAGGATATGGTCAATAAAAGATTTGACAAGCAGACAGGAAGGTATATAATGATGTTTGTTCCACAAGCGTCTTATATAGAATCAGATAATACATAGTTGGGCTTCATAAATTTAATGACGAGGCTTACAATGGGAAGAATACGTCAAATGATCAAGGTCAATGGACGAGAATGCTGGACATTATTTGATACAGGTGCTCGTAATACATATGTTATTCATGCTGTGTCTTCATTATTGACAACTTCAAAAATCAAAAAACCATTTCGATCTGCGATAGGTGGACAAGTTAAAGAGACAACTGAAACAGCACTTTTAGAGGCTGAAATAGAAGGACGACGAATATCCACCCACGCGATGGTTATCGATGAAATTGGAAATGATGAAAATGGAACTCCCATTGAAATTCTTTTTGGTGCATTGGGGATGCAACAGTGGGGTATACGGCTGATTCCTGAACAAGAGAAATTGGATATGTCACATTATCCGGAAGAATTTGTCGAATTCTAAATCAACGAAGATATTATGAAGAAGGCAAATAAGAAAAAAATGGCCGATGATTTGCGGCCGGAATACGACCTCTCCAAACTCAAAGGTGGTGTGCGAGGCAAGTATGCCAAGCGGTTCCAACAGGGAACGAACTTGGTCCTCCTTTCACCTGATGTTGCCAAGTATTTCCCGGATGAACAATCGGTGAATGCTGCTCTGAGGTCTCTGGTCAGCATTGCCAAGGCCGAGCTGCGCCACGCGAATTAATCAGTAGATAAGACACCAGCGGACAGGGCCGTCATCACGTACATGAGTCCGTAGCGCAGAAGACGGTCGGTGAAGTGGTTCATCTACTGTTGAAAGAGAACTTAATAAGTATTGCGGTTGGAGTATTATCTGTAAGAAAGACCGGGAAGCGGGTTTATCTGGAAACCATATAAACGGAAGTTATCTGAAGACGAAGTGAACCGCTCTGGCGGAGTCCTACGCTGAGCCTGAAAGCCTGCCGCAGCCCGATGTGAGGTAGGGATAATATCGCACCTATCCCCCGGCAGGTCGTTAGTCTTTGGTTTTGAGTCTGAAGTCTTGGGTCTGCTGTTTCCTGTCTCCTGTATTCTGTCTCCTTTTTTTACTTTCCTGCTTCTATTTTTTTGTTTATCAGGGTGGCGGTGACGGCTGCGGAGAAGCCATTGTCGATGTTGACAACGGTAACGCCGGCAGAGCAGCTATTGAGCATCGTCAAAAGGGCCGAGAGACCCTCGAAGCTGGAACCGTAGCCCACACTGGTTGGCACGGCGATTACCGGACAGCTAACCAAGCCGCCTACAACACTGGCCAGCGCTCCTTCCATTCCTGCAACGACAATTACGACATTGGCACTTTGGAGTTTCGGCAGATGTTTGAACAATCTATGCAGGCCGGCCACTCCGACATCGCAAATCAATTCTGTCCGCTGGCCCATAATCTCGGCGGTAACTTTCGCTTCGCTGGCGACGGGCAAATCGGCGGTCCCGGCGGTAACTATCGGCAGGACAGTCTTAGAGGCGGGAGGCTCTTTCTGTTCGAGGACGATTGCCTTGGCTAATTTTTCGTATCGGGCCTTGGGAAATTTATCTGTTTTAGCTAATGCCTCGAAAATATCCGGCTCGGCCCTGGTAGCTAAGACGTTATTGCCTTTTGCAGCAAGAGTCTCGAAGATTTTGATTATCTGCTCGGGGGTTTTACCGGGGCAGAAGATGACCTCCGGAAAGCCCCGGCGGATTTGACGATGGTGGTCAATGCAGGCGAAGCCTAAATCCTCGAACGGCAAATGGCGAAGTTTCTCAATCGCCTGGTCAATATTGATATCGCCGCTCTTAACCTGCTCTAATAATGTTTTTAGTTGTCCTGTGTTCATCGCTCGGTACTCGTCGATTATCCTGTGGTAAAACCTGCCGTAAAACGGCAGGCTAAATATTTAGCCCCGCGTTTCACGCGGGATTTTGACCTCATCCACTTGCTTTCGGCTCAAGGGTCAAATCTGCAAAAAGCCCGGCCTTGAATTTATAATATGCCAGAGAGGCTACCATAACTGCGTTGTCAGTGCAATATTGTTTTGGCGCAACCAGCAGTTTTTTGGGCGGGACATCCGAGTCGGACATTTTTTGTAAGGCGGTCCGCAGTTGGTTATTGGCTGCTACTCCGCCGCCTAAAAGGATGGTCCTGGCGCCGATTTTTTTAGCGGCCCGCTGTGTTTTTTTCACGAGGACATCAATCACCGCCGCCTGGAATGAGGCCGCGATATCGGCGATTTGCCGGGCGCTCATCGAATCGACCTTGTTTTCGCCTTTCATATCCTGGCCGCGACAGTAATACAGCACTGCTGTTTTGATTCCGCTAAAGGAAAAGTCCAGCGAATCGCGGCCGAGCATTGAACGAGGGAATTTTATTGCATTCGGATTTCCTTTTTCGGCTGCTTTTTCAATGCTGGGGCCTCCGGGGTAGGGGAGCTTGAGGATTGTGGCGACCTTGTCGAAGGCCTCGCCGGCGGCATCGTCAATAGTTGAACCCAAAAGTACAGGTTCCAGCGGCGAATGATAATCGTAAAGACAGGTGTGTCCGCCTGATACGATTAGAGCAACTGCCGGTAATTGCGGATTATCCTCAGAGAGCATCGCCGACTGCAGGTGGGCGTGCAGGTGATTGATTGCTATTAAGGGCTTTTGCCAGGCGAAGCTGAGGGTCTTAGCTGCGGTAACGCCGACGACCAGAGCAATGGTCAGGCCCGGCTGATTGGCAATGGCGATTGCATCAATATCATCTCTAACAACATTGGCTTGTACCATTGCCTCTTTTATGACGGGATATATTTTTTCGATATGTGCTCGGGAGGCAATCTCAGGGACAACGCCGCCGTATTTTTCGTGCAGCTTGGTTTGCGAGGCTATTACCGAGGATTTGACGATTCGGCCATCGGCAACAACGGCAGCGGCAGTCTCATCGCAACTGGTCTCAATACCAAGAATATTTATGGATTTATCCTGCATAGAGCTGGATATTAGCTAAATAAGCAGCGACTGTCAATGTTCCAGAAATTGGCCTTTGCAGTATAAAAGTGTGCCGCAATCTCTTGTTGCGGGAACTATATTATGGTATGCTATTTTGTGCCGATTCGTAACTCTGTGCTAAACAAAGGTTGTGTATGAGTGAAGAACTTGAAGTTTTGAAGATAGTTACTCAGCGCTTAAAAAAAGCTGACATCAATTATATGATTTCCGGCTCTATCGCTGCAAATTATTACACTATACCGCGGATGACCAGGGATATAGATGTGGTAATAGAATTAAAGCAGGGAGATATTGATAAATTTGTCGGCCTTTTCAAAAGTGATTTCTACGTAAATAGAGAAATGATTACAGATGAAGTTTCTCGCCGGGGCATGTTTAACTTAATCTACAATCGGTATGTTATCAAAATAGACTTCATTATTAAAAAGTCCTCCGCATATCAGAACGCTGCGTTTTCACGCAGAAAAGAAATCTTAATTGAAGGCAGTCCTATATGGTTCGTCTCTGCCGAAGATCTGGTTATATCCAAGCTGATCTGGGCAAAAGACAGTCACTCCGAGATGCAGTTAAAAGATGTAGGAAATCTGATGGAAACAGTAGACAATTTAGACTTGAAATATATTGATAATTGGGTTCGAGAACTGGGTTTGGAACAGATATACAAAGAGGCAACACAATGAATGACACACATCCTGACGTTGCTATTCGATTTCGACAATTAATGATGAGTAAAACCGGCCAGCAGCGTTTGCTGATGGGCTGCTCAATGTATGATACTGCCAAACAGATAGTGCGCAGTGCCATTTATAATAGCCGTCCCGGGATAACGGATGTGGATATTAAAAGAGAAATTTTTTTAAGATTTTACGGACCGGAGTTCAGCCAGGCCGACAGGGAAAAGTATCTTTCAGTACTGGCGTCGGATATTGGGTAGCTTAGCTTTCGTTGGAATGGAGTTTTTTGATAGCGGCTTTGGCGAGGAGTAGTATTTGTTTGCAGATGCTTTTGCAGACGTGCAGGAGTGAGAATCCGATTGGAACCAGTTTGGGTAGCTGGAAATCCGTGCATATACTTTGTGGGAAAGCATCGCCGACGATTTCGATTTTGGCTGGGTCCGAGCAGCGAAATCCTATTTGCCTTGCTGTCTTGATAATCGGTATGTCTTCCGGCTTGATACCGATTAGTTTGGCGCAGATAGTTTCGCAGGCGATTGGGTCGGTTCCGCCGATGAGCCAACCCAAAGGTCTGGCTCTGCCGCGAATTGGGCCTGGTCCATCCATTGCTACGACGGCATCGATGATAGTCAAGGCCGGATTTAGAAATTTAAATATCTCGATAAGTAATTCACAAAAATCATCAGCGTTTTTGCCTTTCGCAAAGTGCCACAGTGCCTTTCGCTTGCCGCTGACACAGCCGAACATATTCTTAACGGCAAACGTAGCTGTCAATTGCTGATGCGATTTGAACTTTGGTAGATTTATAATGACATCGGCGTCGAGAGCGACAGAACTTATGCCGACTATGGTGTCTTTCGCTCCAATCCGGCACTTCTTTGGTTTATCGAGCTGCTTTACCGGCACTGATAGTTTTTTAAGTGGTTCTTTTAGCTTTAGAGCCTTTACGCAGGTAAATACATTACTCCATGCTGGTGAATCGCCGACAAAGGGTTTTGCGCCGAAATCCTTCAGGAGGCGGGCGGTCTCGATAATTACCGCAGGGTCGGTCTGGGTGGCGTGACGGCGAGACCTTGGGGCGATGAAATTCGGCTTAAGCAAGACGGTGTCGCCCGGGGTTACGAATTTTTCCAGTCCGCCGAGAAGTTTGAACTGCCTTTCTATCGCTTCGGCAATGCTGGTCCGGCTGTAATCACTGCATCGAGATAATATCACTGTTGGGTTGGGCATAGGGCGGTCAATAATTTGTCCGGGTACAAACGAGTAAGAATATTCTAACAGAAGGCTTAAGCTCGGGCGGTTTACGTTCGGTTTTGCTGATGAACAGGCTGCCTTTGGGATTGCTGAAGAACAGGCCGCCTAAAGCTGTTTGGTCGCTGACGTATTCTTTCGGTCCGAGCAGGACAAAATCGCCCGTGCCCATTTTGAGTGCGAAGGCGGCGGCGCTAAAGGGAAACTCGCCCCGTTTTGCCCGAGCGTCTAATTGTGGGATTGCACCTCTTATTATGGGTGGCGAAAATACGGGATAGGCAGTAACGTTGCATACGCCTCTTGAGCCGGGGATTGTTTGGGCTTTTAGCCGCAAGGTAAGGATGCCGGGTCCAATATTTGCACCTTCCCTTGAGCCGTAAGTTGAGGTGAAGAAGATGGTTCGTGGGCCGTCTAATCCTATGATGGCAATGGACTCAGGCAGGCCGTCGGCCAACATCAGCGAGACTTTCGCTATTATTTTGCCGTTGGCGGCAAGCAGCAAATTATAGATTTCGTCCAACATTCGGATTTGGCCGAAGTGGACTGAAAACGAATTGGCGCCAAAGGCATGAAGACTGTTAAATCGCAGAGGCTTTGTGTACAAATTCTTGCGAGTATCATCCAATTTGTCGATGTTTTCGGCGGGTATTTCAAAAATGTGGAGGTCAAAATTTATCGTCTTTATCAGCCGTGTCGACTGTGGTTTGCCGCCTTGACGGGGGGCCAGGTCGCCGATTTTGATTTTTTCCCATATCGGCTCTTCTTCCGGGGTGGTACAACCAGCCAGAAGACAGAAAACTGAAGTCAGAAGACAGAAAACTGAAGTCAAAAGTTCTGTCCTCTGTCCTCTGTCCTCCGACCTCTGACCTCTGTCCTCTGAAACGACCGTAATTTGAAAAGTACGATCCATAAAAATAGAGTAGCAATTGTGTAAGTAGCTGTCAATAAATTCGATGTTTCTATATCGTGTGGAATATGGTATCTTCTTGACCGATGTTGTCGTTTTGTTTTAATAATGCAGTTTGTTGTGTAATGATGAATCGAATTTGGAAGGTGCAAAGGAAATGAAAGTAAGTAAACGAGCCCGGGAGGTGCCGCCATCGGCAACTCTCGCTGTTACTGCACGGGCGCAGGAATTAAAGGCCCAGGGTGCGGACGTAGTTGGTTTTGGTGCAGGTGCGCCGGATTTCGATACGCCGGATTATATCAAGGATGCCGCTATCGAGGCGCTGAAGGCGGGTAAGACCAAATACACGGCCGCAGCGGGAATAGTTGAGCTGCGAACCGCCATAGCCGACAAGCTCAAAAAGGAAAATGGTATCGAATACAGCCCCGACCAGGTCATTGTTAATATCGGCGGTAAACACTCAGTCTATGAGGCGATGCAGGCGGTGCTTGATCCGGGTGACGAGGTTATCTTAGGTACACCATACTGGGTAACTTATCCTGAGACGATAAAGCTTGCCG
>JBDRTM010000241.1:0-2832 GCA_043824065.1 Planctomycetota bacterium
TCACGATCAATTTTAAGTTCATCGAGATCCATTCCGACTCGATAGTCAAAATTCAGTTTGACATCGTTTAGCAATCCTCCATCGGGATACGGGTGTCGATCGATGATAGCAATCCTGTCTAAGCCCAGCCGCTCAAGCTGCATAGCTGCAAACAGACCGGCGGGGCCGGAACCTATAATCAACGCATTATAAGCGTCCATAAACCATTTAAACTCCTGCCTGCTCTTGTACCATATCTTGAAGTTTAGCTACCTTAAATCAATGATGCCGCAGTTCACGAAAAAATTCTTTCCGGAGCCGGCATCAACAACTTCCTCTTTATTCTCTCCATGCTCCATTACAACCGCATTACTTGAAAACCTCGTCCAGCCAGTCGAATAGCTCCTGACTCATGAGACTGCGGTTCTCCATGATGCAGTGACTGGAGGCGCCTTCTTCAGCCGGTGTGATCACGAGCCGCTTCTTGGGATTCGGCAGACCCTCGATACAGAGCTTCGTCTGCCTCTTGATCTCCGGGCTCTGGTATTCCCCGTTAGAAACCAGGATCAGGGACGGCGCGGTGACCTTGGCCGGATCGAAGCGGAAGCCCTTATTAGCCGCCAACAGGCCGGGG
Organism: Planctomycetota bacterium; assembly: GCA_043824065.1. Taxonomy (GTDB): domain Bacteria; phylum Planctomycetota; class Phycisphaerae; order Sedimentisphaerales; family Anaerobacaceae; genus NIOZ-UU13. The sequence goes on from JBDRTM010000241.1 coordinate 614, forward strand.
AGGTCATCTATCTTCAAGCCGTAGCGCCCGGCTCTTCATGGCGGTTTCCTTAAAGCGGGGATCATTCAAAAGCATCGGGAACAGTGCCGCGCGGTAGTAGTAGGAAGCCCGCTGCAACTGATCACGGGCACTTACGGTGCGTCCTTTGTCCAGTGATTGCTCGCCCCTGGCCTCGACGCGGCGCGCCATTTTGATCCACTGCTCCTGCCAACTGGCGGCGTCGCCGTCCTTGATGTTGGCGGCGGTGTAGAAGGCCTCACCGATCTCACAGCCATGATTCATCGTGGCGCCAAGGATCATCGAACCGAAGATAAAATCCATCTCCAGGTCCTGAAAGTGGAATCGCACATACGCCGCATGGGGATCGACAGCTCTTTCCGGCGCCTTGTTTTGCTGCGCCTTGCTATTCAGGGCTTCTTTCTTCTCAGCGGCGCAGACGGCCCCGGTCGTCCCATAACCTGTCAGGACTATGAACGATAAAAGCACTACCACAATAACACATAATTTCTTCATCATTTCAGACCTCACACTGTTCATAATAGAGAAGCTATAGGGAATTAATCACATTTTTTATTCAGAACGATTAGTCGCCTGCCGGCGATAAGTCGACATCCGGTCGATAAAATCACATTGTTTCTTGAAAAGGTTTTTATTGGTGCGAATGGTATCTGAGAATTCCAGGTTAAGGTCGGATTTGCTTTGGTATGCCGGCCAATCAGGAAGCCCCTTCCCGTTGGGATTACCCGTCTTGGCAAAATTCACCCAGTAATCCATCATTTTATGGGAAAGCTCCATGTCTGTGTCGTTGTAGCCTTCAGATTTACTCATATTTCCGAAAACATACGCCAGTTCTACGCCATGATGTACCTTCAGTTTGCGCGTCATCGCTGTGTCGGGCAGACGGGTGAACAGGTACAGATATGCCCTGGATTTCTTACGTTCCATAGATTGAGCCACAAGCCTTGCCGGTTGGGCGTTTGCCGCCACTGTCAAGAAATGATCTATAGCGGGGGCAACATCTTCTGCTTTATAAGCAGGAAACATCGCAAACGCTTTACCGGATTGATCAGCAAACCTGGATTTCAGGAAAGATTTATATTTTTCAACCGATAAATCCTTTTCATCAGCCAGGTAAAGAGTGCCTTCATTTAAAGTACTGCCGACGATAATCGGCACATCGTGCTGCTGCCCGCCGGAGAATGCCGCCAGCGGATTTTTGGGAAGCACCCAACCGTCAAAGACCGGCGCAAAAAAAGGGGCTTCGTCGTCAAATAAGTCCGTTTTACAATCGGCTGCTTCCACCCATTCCTGCGCGGACTTGGCGCGCATAGCAGCCAGGACATCTTCAGCCTTATCGCAGCCAAGCTTGGCGGTCAGCTTCTGTCCCATTTTCGACACATTTGCCATGTTGCCGTTGAATGCAGGCGATAAATATTCAGAGCCGATGATCGGCCCGCCGCTTTCGGCAATGGCGCGATGAAAAAGCCCTGCTGACAAAGGGCTGATCATCAGCAGTGAAACGGATCTGGATCCGGCGGATTGCCCGAAAATGGTTACGCGATCAGGATTCCCTCCGAATGCGGCAATATTTTTTTGCACCCATTTTAGTGCCGCGATCTGGTCGAGCAAACCGTAGTTGCCGGAAGTGCCATGAGCAGATTCTTTGGACAGCAGCGGATGGACTAAAAATCCCAATGGCCCGAGTCGGTAATTGATGGTCACGACCACCACGCCTTTTTTCGCAAGATTCTTGCCGTTGTATTCCGGCTGAGTCCCGGAACCGAAATTAAAGGCGCCGCCGTGGATCCAGACCATTACCGGCAATCGTTCGTCTGCTTTTTTTGCAGTGGTCCAGACATTCAGATACAGGCAGTCCTCGCTGAATTTGCCACTACCCAACATAAGGACTGACTGTCCCGGCTGTGGGCAGGAGGGGCCGTAAACCGTGCTGTTTCTCACCTGGTTCCACGAAGCGATCTCCTGTGGTGGTTTCCATCGCAGTTCTCCGGCAGGCGGGGCGGCGAAGGGGATTCCCAAAAAAACACGCACGCCATCTTCAACCTTTCCGCTGATCGGTCCGCTATTGATTTGAATAACATCAGATTTTTTCTCATCAGCAAAAGTTCCGACGGGTAAGGTGATCAGTAATAAAATAATTGCCGTCAACTTGATTACCTTCATGAGAGCCTCCTTTGTAAGGGCTTGTTCGATGTGGAAAT
>JBDRTM010000242.1:0-2057 GCA_043824065.1 Planctomycetota bacterium
GGTACCATTCCGGGACAAAGCCAAAGGACAGCCTATTCACCCCGTGAGCAGAGCTGCACAAACCAAGGCCGATCAGAGCCGACCGACATAAATTTAAGCTGCCCTGCCCATTCGTCAAGCTTAGCGGATGCTGTATCTCAGAGGTTTGGCTGACATCCGCATTTGCCTCGGGTAAAAACTCGACAGACCATAAATCCAGATGACCGACACTGGAGAAATTAGATGGGCTGGATAAATTTGTGTACTGAAGATTTGTCCGGCCGCAAACATACGGTAACTGCCGTCGTCCGGCATCCAGCCTTGACACTGGCACCATGTCGGCATAAGCGGCCGCCGTAGCGACCAGCCCCCCAATAACCACTGTGATAAGTTTTCTGCAGTCGATCATCGACCCATCACTCCATAAACTTTCGTTTCTTTATTATTACCGGACTTTCCTCCCTTAGTCAAGGGAAAAATCACAAAAAATTGCATTTTTTTATACTTTTTTTTCACTGCCGATTCCAAAATGGGCGACTTCGCCTGTAACTTCTTTATTCGTATGTAGTTATAGTCTATCAATCAACGAGTAATCTCAGCTTCTGCCAGGGTATTCTCCGTTTTGGAATTAAATTTTGCAGCCTTCCTACGACCAATTCGAGCCATTTTCCCGATTTAGTGGGAAACGTCCATATCTGGATAAACTATTCCTGCTCCTGCCCACCCAGGCCAACTAATCGGTTCTATACATATTGCTTTCTTCTCTTCGTCCGTTTCGCACAGGCCCGGGTGGCTGATTTGGCTTGCGCCCTTGCCTGCCCCTGTTGCGGCCCAGGCTCAGGCAAAGTCATTTTATCCATCAGCCATAGCTCGCCGAACATAAGCAAAACAGCAGCCGGCATCATGGCCAGACCGGCAAAATCATGGAAGAACTTCTGTGCTACTTCAGCGCTTGCAAGCAGAAATAGCACCGCCGTCACGCAGAGTCTCAAAATATTGCACATCACCGCGACAGGAATACTTGACAAAAGCAGGACTGCTTTCTTTCGGCGTGAGCGCTTCACCATGTACGCCATGAATGCTGCGACAATAACGAACGCCGTCATCATTCGCAGGCCGCTGCAGGCCTCTGCTACCGCCATTGGGATCTTTTCATTCAGCATCACGACATTCCCCTGCTGGCTGACCCTGACACCAAACGCCTCCAAAAGAAATACCGAACCCGTTGTTGCTATTCTCTGCAATGGTCCGCTGATTAGGTTGTGAACGCGCCCGGGCAAAGGGAACATAAGAAAAAGGAACAGCAGAATCCACAAGACACGCCGAAACACCTGCCACCCGGCAACCATAAGAACAAGGCCTGCAAGAGTCAGTGCCATTGAGTATCGCACTCCCGATTCATACATGAACAGCAATCCGTAAAACCGCGCTGCCTGTGCCAGTATAAGCAGTGCTATACCCCACAAGCACGGCCTCAGCATGCATCTTCTAAGCTTTTTCCTCTCACGCCAAACAAGGAAAAGTGCGATTAGCGGAACGAGCTGGCCCGCAGAGTAATCATCGCTTCTTTGCCATTCCTTGAAAATGTTCGCACTTATCGACCAATACGACAAAACAGTCACGGCCAGCATCGCCAATAAGACTGAAACAATTCCCAAGAGATTGTCCGGCATTTGATGTCTGCCGGAAATCTTCAAAGCATGCCCGCGGTGAATAAGCTTTTTAACCACTACCAGTTCCCCCAAACATATTGTCAGCATCAAAGCGAACTTTGTCCGAGTGCCTATCCTCTTCAGGGCTCTCGAACAATCTGGATATCGATGAAGCTGATTCGGAAGCAAAGTCACAAACTAATCTCGCCGCTGAATCGGCAGTCAGATTCACTGTAGTGGAAGCAACTATCTGTACTTGAGCTACATAACGAACTGTGCCGGAACCGCGCCATGCCTTTGATCGTAAGAGTGAAATGTCACGGCAATACTGCCCATCTACAATATAATAATTCAGAAGTACGGTTTTCTTTGTATTTAAAGTTCCACGGGAAAACTGTAAGGCCATGCATGGCAGTTCCATTCCAT
>JBDRTM010000243.1:0-3217 GCA_043824065.1 Planctomycetota bacterium
TATCCCGACAAACGGAGCTCTCGTTGGTAATGACCTTCCTCCTTATGCCGAGCAAACTATCGTTCACGGAGGCAGCCAGTCGATGCCGCTTTACTACGACAACAGTGTTGGTTACTCTGAGGCAACTTTGACGTTGACTTACCCGCGTGACTGGACCGAGAAAGGTGTAAACACGCTGACAATTTGGTTCAGAGGCGATTCGGCTAACGCTGCCGAGACGTTGTATGTTGCTCTCAATGGCAGTGCAGTGGTCAATCACGATAATCCAGATGCGGCGCAGATAACTACCTGGACAGAATGGAATATCGACCTGCAGGCGTTTGCAGACCAGGGCGTGAACCTTGCCAATGTCAATACGATTGCCCTTGGTCTTGGTAACAGGAATAATCCGGCTGCTGGTGGTTCAGGTACGATGTACTTTGACGATATTCGACTGTATCCGCCGGCTCCATAACCAGAAGCACCGGAAGCCATAAGCGGCAATTGTTCGTTTGCGGTGACAGGCGATAGCCAAAAGGATTAGCATCAGTTCGGGACTTATACCGATTGATTCGGTATAGGTCCTTTTTTAATTGAAAGGATTCTTATTGCAAATGTTTGGATAATTACGATAATGTTGAAGGGAGAAGGATATTCATAGAAAGGACCAAGAATGAAGAAATTTGTTCAACTTATACTGGTTTGGATGCTTATTTGTTTGCTGTTGGTGCAAGCAGGTTGTTTAAACGCCTCAAAAAAGAGAGCAGTAAATGAATCGGCGAGGGATATCCCTGTCGCTTATAATGTGGACGTCGTGGTTGTCGGCGGGACAACAGGTGGCGTTGCTGCGGCTGTCGAAGCGGCACAACAAGGTTCGAAAGTTTTTCTTGCGGCCCAGCGGCCATATCTCGGCGCGGACTTGTGCGGCACGTATCGGCTGTGGCTTGAGCCGGGTGAGAAGCCTACGTCATTGCTCGCCCGCAAGCTTTTTATGCAGTCACCTGCGATGCCGATGCAGGTGAAGCGCACGCTGGATGAGGCACTGCTCGAAGCGGGGGTACAGTTTTTGTTTGGCTGCTATGCGACGGACGTACTTCGTGATGGTGATGGGGAGATTGCAGGTATCGTTATGGCCAACCGTTCGGGGCGACAGGCGGTCAGGGCCAAGGTCGTCATCGACGCGACACCGCGGGCAAACGTTGCGAGAATGGCCGGTGCGACCTTTGAGCCGTATTCGGTGGGCAAACAAAGCTTTAAGAGAATCGTTGTCGGTGGTGAGGTGCGAACCGGTAAAGATATCCAGGCTCGAAAGGTGCCTTGGCCGATATCAGTTGTAGGCGGCTCGGGGCCTGAGGCTATTGAATATACGCTTAAAATACCGATGAAAGACGGTTCCTTCGAGTCGTTTGCCCAGGCCGAGCAAATCGCTCGTGACAAAACCTGGCATCCAGGACAGGCAGATGCGTCGGAGAGGCTCTTTCAGATACCGCCTGACCCAATCAAAGGAAAGAAAAGTTTATCCGGTGCCTGGCCCGGCGCTGAAAAGGTCGATATGGATGTTTTTCGACCACGGGATACTAAATGTCTGTTTGTACTCGGCGGTTGCGCAGATGTATCCCGCGTGGCTGCAGAGAAGCTGCTTCGGCCGTTGGAATTAATGAAGGTAGGTAGTCGTATCGGCGCTGCGGCAGCTTCGGAGGCTCAAGGTCTGCCAGGGCCACGTAACGTCAGGTTAGGCGGCAGGGCGGCAGTGCCTGTTACTGCGGGAGATGTTCGAGAGAATTTGAGCGGGATACGTCGGACATTAACCGAACCTTCAAGGATTCACGCGGATAAGCAGGCTGTGCCCATTCTTGGGGAGGTGGACGTAGTTGTTGTTGGCGGAGGTACCGGCGGGGCGCCGGCCGGCATTTCAGCGGCACGGCAAGGGGCCAAGACACTTGTGTTAGAATACCTGCACGGACTCGGCGGAGTGGGAACGATGGGTCTTATCAGCAAATACTATTACGGATATATCAAGGGCTTTACTCAAGAAATCGATGAGGGCATCGCTGGTTTCGGAGCCGATGTAAAGCGCGAGGGTGGGGGATGGAATATCGAAAGGAAGAAGGAATGGTATCGCAGCGAATTGCGTAAGGCCGGCGCGGAGGTTTGGTTTGGCGTGCTCGGTTGTGGTGCGTTTGTTGAAGGTGGACGTGTCAAGGGCGTAGTTGTTGCAACACCCGAAGGGCGCGGCGTGATTCTGGCCAAGGTGGTTATCGATTCGACCGGCAATGCCGACATAGCCGCTGTGGCCGGGGCAAAGTGCACTTATACCAACGGCGCCGGTGTTGCGGTGCAGGGTGCCGGGCTTCCTCCGTATGAGTTAGGCACCGGGTACACTAATACCGACTGGACCTTTATCGACGACACAGATGTTGTAGATGTTTGGCGTGCATTTGTTGTCGCCAAGAAAAAATATAAAGACGCTTATGACTTAGGCCAGTTAGTGGATACGCGTGAACGACGGCGGATAATCGGTGACTTTGTTATGTCGCCGCTCGATATCTCAAACAATCGAACGTATCCCGATACAATTGTGCTCGCTCGAAGCAACTTCGATACACATGGGTTTACGATACATCCGGTGTTTATGCTAAAGCCGCCCGACAGAAATGAGATGTTCGTGAACGTGCCTTATCGCTGTCTGCTGCCGAAGGGTCTGGACGGCATTATGGTTACTGGGCTGGGCGCTAGCGCCCACCGCGATGCGATGCCTGTTATACGCATGCAGGCAGACATCCAGAACCAGGGCTATGCCGCAGGTGTGGCAGCGGCGATGGTGGTCAAGAGCGGCAAGAGTATTCGTCAGATCGACATCAAGGCGCTTCAGAAGCATCTCGTTGAGAAAGGTAATTTGCCTGAGAGGGTACTGACGGATAAAGATTCGTTCCCGTTACCTAAAGAAAAAATTGCACAGGCGGTTGAGCGTGTTGTCAATGACTTTGACGGGCTGGAGGTAGTTCTTGCCCAGTTGCAAGATGCGATGCCGCTTCTTAGGAGAGCTTACGAAGCTGCTGAGAGCGAAAAGGTCAAACTTGCTTACGCCCACATACTCGGGATGTTGGATGAGCCTGCCGGCGCCGGCACTCTGGCTGAGGCGGTGAAATCCAGAGCATGGGACAAGGGCTGGAATTATACGGGGATGGGACAGTACGGGGCGAGCCTAAGTGAGCTTGATATTCTTATCATTGATCTG
>JBDRTM010000244.1:0-7575 GCA_043824065.1 Planctomycetota bacterium
GTCATTCCGCACTTGATGCGGAATCCAGAGTACCGAAAGGTCTGGATTCCCGCTCCTTCGACTCTGCTCAGGACAGGTTTCGCGGGAATGACAAATACTGTTTCCGCAACAGAAACTAAATAATAATGTAAAGTGAATTTAGGAGAAAGCTATGCGTGAAAAACAAAAATCAATAGACAAGACAAAGCACAGTCTGACACGTCGGCAGTTCATTCACAAGGCTGGTGTGGCTGCGGCAACAGTTACAGTGGCAGGTACATCTGCGAAACGTGCCGTCGGCCAAAGACGAAGCACCAATGAGCGTATCGGAGTTGGCTTCATCGGGTGCGGCGGTCGAAGCGGTGCTCACTTTAATGTCGTTCACTGGCTCAAGACACAGGCAAAAAAACCAATAGATATTGTCGCTGTTTGTGACGTTTACAGGCCGCGAATGGAACAACGCGCGAAAGGCTACGGCGCCAAGGGATATATGGATTATCGGGAACTGCTTGATGATGCGAATGTCGATGTCGTCTGCATCGCCACACCGGACCATCACCACGGCTATCAGGCGATTGACGCGGTCCGAGCAGGCAAGGACGTTTACTGCGAAAAGCCGGTAACGCACTGGAGGCAGTTCGAGCTGACCAAGCGGTTGGCGGCAGAGGTGAAAAAAAGTGGCCGGGTCTTCCAGCTCGGTACGCAGGGCATGTATGATTCGGCCTGGCAGCAAATGAAGAACCTGATTGCTGACGGTTTGATTGGCCGGCCAATTCACGCCGAGTGCGGCTATTTCCGTGTAGGCGACTGGGGTGAGCGCGGTATGCCAATTGATGACGCCGATGCCAGGCCCGGTTCTGAGTTGAACTGGAAAGCGTTTCTCGGCGATGCGCCTAAGCGTCCCTTTGAGGTGAGCCGATTCTTCCGCTGGCGGATGTACGAGGATTATGCAGGCGGGCCTTCGACGGATTTATTTCCGCATAGTCTGACGCCGGTGCTGTCTATGCTCGGAGTTAGTATGCCCAGCACGGTCGTAGCAACCGGCGGCAAGTTCCGCTATCAGGAGCGTGAGATACCCGATACGTTTAATATGCTCATCGATTACCCGGAGAATATCACAGTTGCGGTATTAGGAACGCAGGGAAATAATTATGCGACAACCGCGTGTCGTGGTGCTGGAAATCGTTTGCCGGTGATTCGCGGATGGGAAGGCACGCTTACCATCGAAAAGAACGAAATCGTTTTTATGCCCGCCGAGGGTTCCAAGAAAAAGCCCCAGCGTTTCACCATAGAGCACGGGGAAGACTTCGTAGGATACTGGCAGAAATTCCTCGATTGCTGCCGTTCGCGTCAGCAGCAGACTCTTAGCCCAATGGATTTAGCATACTATGTGCAAACGGCACTACAAATGGGTATGCTTGGTTTGCGCCAGGGCAAGGTAGCGCGGTTCGACCGGGGCAAAGAGAAGATTCTTCTGTAAGCCCGGATTTCCCAAGTAGTGGGTGACAAATGGAGTTGAACTTGATAGTATAGAGCCTATGGAGACCACTCAAACCAGTTTAGACCATCTGACATGGGAGAACCCAATGGGTGAAGCACGCAAGGATGCCCTGAGGCTCAATTTTGACCATAAATTGAAGCTTGAATTTCATGGGACCAAGGTCACCAGTGACGCTGGGCTGCTGGCCTACCGTGAGCTTGATGAAGCACTCGGCCTGACCTCAGCGATTGATTCAGAACTCCGTGACAACCGAACGGGAAAGAACACGCGGCACAGCATTGCTGCTTTGCTCAGACAGTCAATATACAGCAGATTGGCTGGTTACGACGACACCAATGATGCAGAGCGTCTATGTGTTGATCCTGCGATGCGGCATGTTGCAGGAGGTAGAGCAATAGAACGCTCCGCCGCGTCATCCAGTGCAATGGGCAGATTTGAAACAGAAATACTGACTCAGCCCAAGAACCTGGAGCTATTGATGAACCTGACAGGTGAATGGGTTGATCGAGTACACAAGCGAAAATCACTCAAGCACATTATCCTTGATATGGACAGTTCTGTCAGCCCGACCTATGGCAATCAGGAAGGCTCTGCTTACAACGGATATTTTGAATGCACCTGTTACCATCCGTTGTTCTGCTTCAACCAATTTGGCGATTTGGAGCGAGCACTTCTTCGCAATGGAAATGTCCATAGTGCCGATGACTGGCGAAGTTTACTGGAGCCGATTGTCAATCGTTATCGAGGTTATGACATCCTCCGATTCTTCCGTGGTGATGCCGCCTTTGCTGATCCCAAGATGTATCGCTATCTCGAAGCGGAGGGGTACTTCTATGCCATCCGCCTGAAAGGTAATCAGATTCTGTACGGTAAGGTTGAGCATCTGCTGACTCGTCCTGTGGGGCGTCCGCCGAAGAAGCCGATTGTGCTGTATCATAGTTTTCGGTATCAGGCGGCCAGTTGGGACATGGCTCGCAGAGTAGTCGCCAAGATCGAGTGGCATGCAGGTGAACTGTTTCCAAGAGTCAACTTTATAGTCACGAGCCTTCGGTGGAAGTCCAGCAATGTTGTCAAATTCTATAACAAGCGAGGCACGGCCGAGCAGTGGATCAAAGAGGGCAAATACGCGTTGAAGTGGACACGGCTTTCCTGCCATGATTTCGTGGATAACCAGGTCCGTCTTCAGTTGTTTGCTCTTGCTTACAACATTGGTAATTTTCTCAGGCGGTTGGCATTACCCAAGTCAGTGAAACACCGGTCCCTGCGAACGCTCAGAGACAAGCTCATCAAGATAGGAGCTAAGGTGGTCAGCCATTCCCGTTACGTGATATTTCAGATGGCGGAAGTGGCTGTGCCGCAGACGCTCCTTCGAGAAATTCTTGACCGAATCCGGCAGTTGCGTTTTTTGACAATACCTGCGAGGCCGGGATGATGTGTGGAACTGTTGAAAACCGGGTTCCGGAATGGAGGGCAACGGTCGCGGTGTGCCAAAATGGTAGGAAAAGGTGGCTTCTCGGCGTAAATGTTCAACTTTTTGGGCGTTTTTTGCGAGACAACTCGCTGGGGCGGCCAGAGAATTGTTGCAATCTCAATGAGATTTTGATATTATGGGGTTTTAAGCGTGCAGGAGTGTTTTAATGAAGTGTATATGGGAAATCCCGGATTACCTGCTTTTGAGCCAGGCCGAAAAAAGGAGTACTGTGTTATGGATAAACGTAAATACCTGATTGTTTTGTGGATTTTGTCACTAGTAGTGTTTAATGGATGCTTTGTAGCACAAAGCAAGAAGGGGACTATAAATAATACACCTAATCCATTGAATAGACTGAACTCCAATACTGTTTTAATCGCCGCACATCGTGGTGGCTACGAAAATGACTATAAAGACAAAGCTCCCGAAAACTCAGTTGTAAATATTAAAAATGCTGTTAGTAAAGGATTTGATGTTTATGAAACTGATCTGCAAAGAACGAAAGACGGAGTTTTCGTAATAGTGCATGATCAAACGATTGAACGAGAGACAGATGGGCATGGAGAGGTTAAAAACATCACCTTGGCGGAGTTAAAGAAACTTAAAAAGAGATATACAAACGGTGTCACTTCCCAAGAGCCTGTAGCTACATTTGAAGAATTCCTTCAGCATGGAAAAAATCGCATTACGTTCAAAGTGGACATGAAGCCTGGGATTCAGGCATATTTTAAAGAAATCGTCTCATTAGTGAAGAAACATAAAATGATGGACAGCGTATTGTTCAGAGTAGAGTACAAAGAAGCTGACTTCTTTTCTAAATACGTAAATGAAGGCAATCCTTATTCTGAAAATCTATTGATGTTCATGGTTGACTCTAAACAGCAAGTGGACTTTATTGAAAAAACATTTTCCCCATTATCAATTCAGGTCAATATCGGCAGTAAAAATCCATGGGCGCAGAGTTTAGAAGTGATCAAGTATGCCGCAAGTAAGGATATTCTGGTTGAAACCCATGTCATTGGAAATGAAAAGCAATGGGGGAGCTTGGTTCATGCTGGTGTGCGTATGTTGCACTCTCAAACTCCGTTAAAGACGCTTGATTATCTCAGATCTATAAACAAACATAAATAGCCTGCCCCTTACTCACTATCCTTGTTTTATGGGCTGTCGCCTTTTTCTGGTCTTAAACAGGTCAAAACACTCCGGGGGGCCCCAGCCGGAAAAATTGCCCCCCTGCATCCCCAATTTGTCCGTCTGCCCAAACTGTTTTGACAGAAACGAACACCGTCAAAGGATACGCACCTCAAGTGAGCAAACGGCAACGTGTCTTTCACTTTTTCATTTATGAAAGGCCTCCCAAATCTCAATACTTGTTTTTCAGGGTGAAACATGCGTGGCCGGAAAAATACCGTGGGCAGGATATATCCAAAGTATCAGCCTTACCCATTGACATGGGATTTGAAAGGTAAGATATATAAGAAACTTCAGCAATATATTTCCACGCCCTTACGGACGTGGCATTTTCCGGGGCGGGCAAAGTCCGTCCGACTTCATCGGATACTTCCATCTATGGGCTTATGCACCGTAGTATTTTGAAGGAAGGAATAAAGTGGTTTTTTCCGCCCAATTCGTGTATTATGTCGGAAATATAAGCTCGGCGGCGTAGCCGGGCGCTGGACAATTGAGGAGATTTCAAGTAGCAACAGGATCAGAGGAGCAAGTTATGAAGACAAGAGCAAGACTTATGGAGATTGTTGTTTGCCTGGTTTTGGTAGCAACGGTTTTGGGTGTAAGCGGCTACGCTGCAATGGAAATTAGAAAGTACGACGTACATGATAAGGAGCGTTCACACCCGCCGGTTATTACTCCTGCCAAACGATTTGGCCAGGCGCCGTCCGATGCAATCATTCTTTTCGATGGCGAGGACACTTCAGAGTGGGAGAGCGAAAAGGGTGGCGGCGAAGTGAAATGGAAAGTTGAAAACGGATATATGGAAGCTGTCAAGAAAGCTGGTGGAATTCGCACGAGAAAATCATTTGACAATTGCCAGCTGCACATCGAGTGGCGTACGCCGGTAGGTGTTGACCCTAAGATAACCGACCAGAAGCGCAGCAACAGCGGTGTGTTCTTTATGGACAAGTACGAAGTGCAGATTCTCGATTCATATACTGAGAACAACTATACAGACAACAAGACTTATGCAGATGGCCAGGCTGCGGCGATTTATGGCCAGAATCCACCAATGGTCAACGCTTGTCGAAAAGCCGGCAAATGGCAAAGCTATGATATCAGTTTCCTTCGCCCGATATTCGACGAAAACGGCAAGTGTATTCGCAAGGCCCGCATTACCGTGTTGCACAACGGCGTTGTTGTCCACAACAACCTTGAGATCGAGGGCACCACGTCACATAAGAGAAAAGCCAGGTACAGTCCTCACGACAAGGGGCATATCAGACTCCAGGACCACGGCAATCCTATGCGCTTCCGCAACATCTGGATACGCGAGCTGCCGGAACAGCCGTATCTGATTAAAGATTGATGTTTATGAACGAGCGGAAATAGTTTCATAAACAGAAAAGGAATAGAAATGAACTCAACGAAAGCAAAAGTACTGCCGCAAGGCATCTGCCGCAAGGCATCCTGTGGACTGCGGATTACAACGGTTCTGGCAACCATCCTGCTGTTGGGCACGGCTAATGCTCAAATCCTGAATATCCCCGAAGTGTCCAGAGACAAAGTTATTTGCTTTGCCCTGTATACTGTCCATAACAATATCATGAAAATGACCGCCCAGTTGTATCCGCTGAAGGATGGTGAAGACAGGATAGTCCGGCTCGAGGTCAAGCAAGACGGTAAGTGGAAGCAAATAGCACAAACGCAGGTAGTCGAGAGGGGCTGGACAGCGGTCTTCCGCGTTGAGAGCTGGGATTCAACAAAAGATATTGCATACCGTGTCGCCCACGGTAAGAACGCATATTATACAGGTATTATCCGCAAAGACCCGGTCGATAAAAATACCATCGTGGTGGCCGCGTTTACGGGCAACTCAATAAATCCCAGGCACGGCGGAGACATACCTAAAGTAGATATCGTTGAGAACATTAAAAAGCTGAAACCTGACCTTCTGTTTTTTTCCGGAGACCAGGTCTATGACCATAACAGGCATTATGCCGCCTGGCTCAAATTTGGCAGGGACTTTGGAGATATCATCCGCAATACCCCGACGGTTACAATACCCGATGACCATGATGTCGGTCAGGCCAATTTGTGGGGTGCAGGAGGAAAGCTATCGCATACTCGTGCCGGTCATGATGGAGGGTACGCTGCGCCCCTCGAGTACGTCAAAGAAGTCGAACGGGCACAAACCAGCCATCTGCCAGACCCCTATGACCCAACTCCAATAGAGCGAGGTATCGGCGTTTACTACACATCCCTGACACTTGGCCGAATAAGTTTTGCAATCATCGAGGACCGCAAGTTCAAGTCAGGTCCGCAGGGGCTTGTTCCCCAGCGTGGGCCTCGGCCGGACCATATTTTAGACCCTAATTATGACCCGAAGAGTGTGGATGTGCCCGGCGCGAAACTTCTGGGTCAGCGCCAATTGAAGTTTCTGCGTCAGTGGGGAATCGACTGGAGCGGCGCGGATATGAAGGCGGTACTGTCACAGACAATCTTTTGCGGCGGTGCACATATTCACGGCAAGACAGGGAATCGGCTGCACGCGGACCTGGACTCGAACGGCTGGCCGCAAACGGGGCGTAAGAAAGCACTCGCCGAGATACGCAGGGCTTTTGCCATACATATTGCGGGCGACCAGCACCTGGCGACAATCTTTCACCATGGGATAGACGACTGGAATGACGCATGCTATTCGTTCTGCGTGCCGTCGATTGCGAACCTCTATCTGCGGTGGTGGAGGCCGCTTGAGCCGGGCAAGAATCGCGAACCGGGTGCGCCGGAATATACGGGAGAATTCCTCGACGGTTTTGGAAATAAAGTGACGTGTCTGGCTGCCGCCAATCCGAGTCCGGAGGCGAATGGCAGGCAAAAGCTGACGACGCGGGCAGCCGGTTTCGGGATTGTCAAATTCAATAAAAAGACCAGAGAAATCACAATCGAATGCTGGCCCAGAAACGTAGATATTACAAGCTCGAGCGCCCGACAATATCCCGGCTGGCCCAGGACAATCAAACAGGAAGACAATTATGGGCGCGAGGCCGTGGCTTATCTGCCAACTATCCAAGTCAGGGGTATGAGAAATCCCATAGTGCAGGTGATTGACGAGTCGAATGATGAAATAGTCTGTACCCTTCGCATCAATGGAACTTCATACAGGCCCAAGGTCTTCAAGAAAGGCAGGTACACGGTCAAGATAGGCGAGCTGGGCACCGATAAGGTGAAAACCCTCAAAGGTATCCGAAGCCTTCCGCCTAACAGGACCAAAAAGATAAGAGTAAAGCTCTAAGGGCAGGTTTTCATAAGCCTATAAAAAAATGTAGTTAGTATCTGTTGCGGAAAACAAAAACCGACGATGTCACCCCTGCGAAAGCAGGGGTCCAGAGCGAAAAAGCTGGATTCCCGCTTCCGCGGGAATGACAAATATGGATACATACGCTTCTAACAG
>JBDRTM010000245.1:0-5013 GCA_043824065.1 Planctomycetota bacterium
GTCATTCCCGCGGAAGCGGGAATCCAGCTTTTTCGCTTTGGACCCCTGCTTTCGCAGGGGTGACATGGTCGGTTTTTGTTTTCCGCAACAGATACTAATTAGCAAGTGGTGAGTGGAATAAGTGAACTAAAGTTTTAAGTGTCTAAAATGTAAAGTGCCTAAAGTTTGAAAAAGAATATCGAATGTTGAATAGCAAACTTCAAAATTCGATATTCCTTGTTCGATATTCATTATTCATTCTTTTAACTTTAGCTCACTTTAGGCACTTTAGCTCACTTTAGGCACTTCCCTGATAACCAAACATGGATGAAGACCTCAAAAAGCAGCAGGAACTCTATGATAAAGGCTGGCGAGAGGAACTTGCGGCGGGTAAAGAACAACGCGGCAATCTCCAAACGAATCTGGAATTCCTCGCCGAAACCAATCTGCTCAAGCCAAATGACAGGATTTTGGAAATCGGCTGCGGTATTGGCAGTGTAGTGGCTGAACTGAACGAGAAGGGACACGATATTACCGGTACGGATATATCCGGCGAAGCGATTGCTTACGGACTGAAAAAATACGGCGATATTAAACTTCAGGTACAGCCAGCCGAAAATTTGCAGTTTGAAGACCAGACATTCGATATTGTGTTGAGCTTCGATTTATTCGAGCATATTGCCCGGGTGGACAAACACATAAGCGAAGTGCACCGTGTCCTTCGGAAGGACGGTTTCTACCTCTTCCAGACCCCAAATAAATACAGTAATGTGATTTTTGAAACGCTGTACCATAAATCTTTGATATGGCGGCGGGCGCATCCGTCACTGCATACTCCGGGAAAACTGAGGAAGCGATTGTCCGGACACGGATTCGATATACAATTCGTCAAAATGAATCCTGTCAACGAATTCACCCTGAACAAGTTGAGAAAAAAACTGGGGCCGTTCAGCGGCATCTTCAAACACATAAATTTTCGCCGTCTGCCTCTTGCCCTGCAAACAAATTTATATGTTATCGCTCAAAAAACGGTCAGTAAGTAACTGAAGTTGTGCAAAAGTCTTGTAAGTAATGAAAATACTAATGCTTAATTACGAGTTTCCACCCATTGGAGGCGGAGCCGCTAACGCCCACCGGTGCCTCTTACAACAATACGCCGGCAGCAGCGACTTGAAGGTCGATGTCTTAACGTCTGCTCCAAAGCCGGGTTTTCTCAAAGAAAGCTTTGCAGACAATATCAATATTTACAAAGTCGGCCTGCACAAGAAGGAACTGCATTTCTGGCGGAAGATAGAAGTAATCGAGTGGCTAATTAAAGCCAAATCCCACTACCGCAAACTGCTGCGAGAAAATGATTATGATTTGGTCCACGCATTCTTCGGCTTCCCAACCGGTTGGCTCTGTTATCGAACCGCCGATAAGCTTCCCTACATAATCTCGCTGCGGGGTTCCGATGTGCCGGGAGAGCATGCAAGGTTAAAACTTGATTATAAAATTCTTGGCCCGGTATTTGGCGCCATCTGGAAAAAAGCTGCCGCCTTAGTGGCGCCCAGCGAGGGTTTGAAGGACCGTGCCCTGAAGTTTCTGCCATCGGTGGCCATTGACGTTATCCCAAATGGCGTGGAGCTGGACCGGTTCGGTCCTGCCACCTGCTTTGGGTTCCCGCAAGGCGGGGTCCCTCGCAGGTGTAAACTTGTCCCCGCGGAAGCGGGGACCGCCCAGAAAACACAGATACTCAGGCTTCTCACTGTCGGCCGACTGTCCGTTACCAAGCGAGTGGAAATCCTGATAGACGCTATCGAGATTATGCACAGGGAAGGCTGTGAGGTCCGTTTCACGATAGTTGGCGGCGGACAAATGCAGCAGAATCTAAAACAAATAGCATTGAACAAAAACCTCGCTAACATTATCGAGTTCACCGGCAGAATCGACGCTGAAGATATGCCGCAAGTTTACCGACAGAACGATATTTTTATAAGTGCCAGTATGCAGGAAGGGATGAGCAACGCAATGCTCGAGGCGATGGCCTCCGGCCTGCCCATAATTACCACTCGCTGCGAGGGTGTGGATGAATTAATAGCCGACAACGGCCTTGTGGTAGAGAATGCAAACGCCGAGGAAATTGCCAAAGCGGTAAAAAAAATAGCCGACGACCGGCAGCTTTACAAACAAATGTCCATCGCAGCAAGAAGGCAGGCCGAAAAGTTCACCTGGGGCCGAGTCGCCGGGAAATATTTAGCCCTTTATGAAAGATTAAAATGAAAATAAGGGTCTTACATGTAATAGACCATCTGGGCTACGGTGGAGCACCCGTCGTTGTCAAAAATATAGTCGAAAGGCTCAGCAGCGAGGACATCGAAACTTTCGTCTGCGCGCTTAGAACAAACCCCAAAGCCATGCCAATCAAAACCACGCTCATCAGCTTAACATATCACAAGTATAACCCCTTTGCCTTCTTAGCGATTGCGAAACTCTGTAAGGAGCACGAGATAGACATTATCCACGCCCACTTGCAGAAATCGATAATAAGCTGCCTGCTTGCGGGTTTTCTTTGTGATGCCAAAATCATTATTCACGAGCACGGCCCGATTTTCCGCCGCGGCACCGGTTGTATCTACCGGCTGCTTCTGAAAGTATTAGCCACAAAAGCATCCATCGCAATTGCTAATTCACAAGCAACAAAGTCGGCTTTGAACCAAACAGCCGGATTCGCGAAAGAATCAATTTACATAGTAAGTAATTTTATTGATTTCGCCCGTTTTGACCACACGCTTTACGACCGGGGCAAGGCCAGGGACACACTTGGAATCGCTGAGAACAAAACAGTTGTCGGATTTGTGGGCAGGCTTGATAGTTGCAAGGGAGTGGATTTACTAATCAACGCCGCGGCGATTCTGTGCAAAAGAGACCAGCGATACCATTTTGTTATTGTCGGCCAGGGAGCACAAAGAAAACAGCTTGAACATCTGGTTCTTCGATTAGGGCTGAAAGAAAAAATTATCTTTACCGGATTGTGCAGGAACCCGGCGGAAGTTATAAAAGCTCTTGATATTGCCGTTGTTCCCAGCAGACGCGAGGCATTTGGTATCACTGCTGTCGAATTTATGCGAATGAAAATACCCGTTATTGCCTCGGCGGTTGGAGGTTTGATTGAGGTAGTACAACACAAGAAAACAGGAATGTTGTTGGATAGCCTGAACGCAGAGAATATCGCTGATGCCGTCAACACGCTGGTGCAGGACAATTCTTTGCGGGAAAGTCTGATAGAAAATGCCGAAGTTTTCTCTCGCAAATTTAACGGCGCCGAGCAGCTAAAACAAATAACAAGCATATACGAGAAATTATGCCCATAAAAAAAACCAACGACAGAATCGCCAGGGACCCCGCCTTGCGGGAATCCAATCAATACGACCACCTGCACAGCGAAATATTCAATCCCATCGAGCAGGAGCGATTGGGCAAAGCTTTAAGTACGGCAATAAAAGCGGTAAGGACAAATTCATCCGCCCGCGGCGGACTTACCGCTCTTGATTACGGATGCGGCTCCGGCAATCTTACCAGGCACCTGATAGAGGCAGGCATTGAGACGGTCTCGGCGGATATTTCAGATGTTTTTTTGGCTTTGATTGAACAAAAGTTTTCCCAAACCGGCTTGTCGAAGCCCCTGAAGATTAACGGAGAGGATTTGTCCGATGTGGCAAACGGCAGATTCGATTTGGTGGCAACTTATTCGGTATTGCATCACGTACCTGATTATCTGCGGATAGTAAAGGAAATGTGCAGAGTGCTAAAACCGGGCGGTGTGATTTATATTGACCACGAGGTCAACGAGTCATACTACGACAGGCCAAAAGAATACGTCGAGTTTTTAAGAAAGGCCGGGCCGATAATAAATTTCAAACGTTATCTTCGCCTGTTATTTGACGTAAAGGGTTATAAGCACATATTCAGGCGGATAAGGAACCCGCGATATAAAAAAGAAGGCGACATTCACGTTTGGCCGGACGACCACATAGAATGGGATAAGATTGAGCAGCTTTTAATCACGGAAGGTCTCGAAATAATCCTGAAACAAGATTATTTACTTTACAAAAATTATTACGACGTCTATGTATATAACGAATACAAAGATAAATGCGCCGACGAGCGGCTGTTAATAGCAAGAAAACTATAATTGTTTTTTCCAGCGGAACCAACACAGGTTTCTCTCCAGGGATAAAGGAATTGTGATATGGCGAATCAAAACAATGAACCGGACACTTTTTTCGACCATTTCGGCCGAGAGGACAAACCTACAAAAATGGGGATGCGGCTGGTCAAAGCTTTGTCCCGGAGAATCTTCAGATATGCTGAGATTGCTTCCGGCAGTAGCATTTTAGAGATAGGCCCCGGCCGGGGTGTTTTTGCCGATATTTGTCTTGAAAAAGGTATCGAATACTTTGCTGTCGAACCTAACCAGCAAATGGCGGCTACTCTTGAGAAAAGAGGGGCTAATGTCATTCGTGCAATGGTCCCTCCGCTGCCTGACTTAGACAAAGAATTTGATGTTGCTGTCATGATCAACGCAATGGAACATATGAACAGTATGCAGGATGCGCTGCAGCTCGCCGGGCAAATAAGAGATGTATTAAAGCCAGAAGGAAAGTTCGTAATATGCTCACCGGATTATTTGAATTGGCGGCATAATTTCTTTAATTGTGATTTTTCACATAACTACGTAACAACCCGGCGCAGACTCAAACAACTTCTGGTCAACGCCGGCTTCGAGACTATAAAGAGCTGCTATCTGAGCGGCCCGCTGACGGGATTCGTATGTTTTATCGTTTCAGCCTTAGCTGGCCGATTACCTTTCGGCACGCTCAATGCGTGGTTCCCGGACAATAAGGTTTTTTACAAGCTCTACAAAATACAACTGACCTTTTCAAGAAAGGTGCTGATTCTCGCAGAAAAGCCCAACTAATCCAAAACTGAATATGAGCTAAAGTGAGCTAAAGTGACAGCAAAGCTGTCATTCTGAGCGAAAAAAGCCTTTAG
>JBDRTM010000246.1:0-3051 GCA_043824065.1 Planctomycetota bacterium
GACTGCGGATGCAAGAAATGCAATTTTCATAATGACTTCCAACATTGCGGCGGATAGGCAAGCTGCCATTGGGTTCGGGCTCCAGGATATAGAGGAAACAAAGACGAAAGTGCTTGAAGAGTTCAAGAAAAGATTACGCAGCGAGTTAATCAACCGCATCGATTAGCAGATCGTCTTCCGCTCGCTGAGCCAAGAGGACGTCAAGCGAATCATGAGAACCATTCTTGATGAGATCACCACCAAGCTTCAGCAGCAACACGCAGTCACGCTCCACGTGACTGAATCCGCCATGGATCTCCTTGCCCGTAGAGGTCATAGTCCAGAGTATGGCGTCAGGGAGCTTCGTCGTACGGTAGAACGGCTGATCCAGGTCCCGCTGAGCACTATGATTTTGAGTGGAAGGTTGAAGGAGCACAACCACTGGCAGGCAGTTTGTAGCGGTGAAGGGATTGACATTGTGCCAAATGAGGGAGGGTCTGGAGTGGGATCTTAAAGGCGATTTCACTTAGCGACTGACGTCATCCAAATTTGATGGCTTCGTAAAAAGGCTCAACAACGTGTCATTTCGAGCGAAGCGAGAAATCTTACCAATGTAACACGCTGAAAATATAAGATTTCTCCTTGCAGTCGAAATGACAGATTCATCGAATACGACTTTTTACGAAGCCGTCAAATTTGCCAAGGAGGAAAAAGAACAGGGTTTGGAAGCTTTCAGGGCAAACCAAAGCCAGGAAAAATGTGGACGGTGCTATCTCGGAGGCCCGACAAATGAGTGACATACCTAAGAACTTGTTTCACCGTTCTTCGGGAGGCAAGAAGGGGGAGGACCCCAGCCAGGCTGAGGCTAAGGTGCCCGCGGTATGGAAGATTGGGGATGTTATCCTCGATCTATACGAGGTCAAGCAAGTCCATGAAGGTGGTATGGGTCTGGTGTATCGGGTGCATCACCGAGGCTGGAACATGGACCTGGCCGCAAAGAGTCCGAGGATTGATTTGTTCAAGACACTCCAACAGAAGGACAACTTCATTCGGGAGTGCGAGACATGGATCAACCTGGGTATGCATCCGCACATCGTGTCCTGCTACTATGTACGGACATTGGGCGGAATTCCCCGCATCTTTGCCGAGTATGTCGAAGGCGGAAGCCTCAAAGACTGGATTGAGAGTCGAAGGCTCTACGAAGGCGGACCGAAGAAGTCGCTGGAGAGGATTTTGGATATCGTGATCCAGATGGCCTGGGGTCTTCAATATGCTCACGAGAAGGGGCTGGTGCATCAGGACGTCAAACCTGGCAACGTGCTCGTGAATACAGGTGGAACTGTCAAAGTCACGGACTTCGGTCTGGCAAAGGCGCGTGCGCTTGCAGGCGAGACTACGAAGCCCTCTGGCGACCAAACCATTTTTGTCACGTCCGGCGGTAGGACACCGGCTTATTGTTCACCAGAACAGGCTAACGGAAAGCCCCTGTCGCGGAGGACCGACATTTGGAGTTGGGCGATTAGTGTCTTTGAGATGTTTGTGGGAGAGCCGCCGTGTCGTTACGGCGGGCAATTAGCTGCAGAAGTTTTTGCTTCGTACCTCGAAGAAGGCTCTGGAGATGAAAGCCTGCCTCCCATGCCCCCATCGCTCGCCCGTGTGCTGACCGATTCTTTTAAACGCGATCCCGCGCAGCGGCCAAGAGAAATAAGATCTGTTGCCAAGCGAATTACAGCAATCTACGAAGACATTTTTCAGAAGACGTATCCGCGCGCTGAACCGAAGGCCGTTGAGCTCCTCGCGGATCAAATCAATAACCGCGCGATATCCTTACGTGATCTGGGGGCATATGCCGAAGCAGACCAAATGCTAGAGGAGGCGCTGAGAACCTACCCTAGACATTTGCCTCTTGTATTTAACCACGGGATTCTCGGATGGAGGTCCGGCAAAAGCACCGATTCAGCCTTGCTTACCGAATTAAGAACCATACGGGAAACACAAACGAGCGATTGGCTTCCCGCATACGCGGAGGGCTTGGCGCACTTGGAACGTTGGGACATTGAGTCTGCAATCACGTTACTCGAAACGTCTGTCACACTTGGCGGAGATCGGGATGTAATAGCAACCCTTGGAAGGGCCGTTGCGATGTCGCCGGAAAGCGCACGTTGTTTGGGATCTTTCGAAGGACATGCGAGCGTCGCGTCGTCTGTGATTCTAGCTCCCGACGAACGGTCTTTCCTGTCTGGAAGCTACGATCACACGCTTCGGCTTTGGGACGTTGCGGCCCAGCGCTGCATTCGCACTTTTGAAGGTCATGCTGGGCCTGTTACCTCTGTTTCGATTAGTGGCGATGGAAAGTGGGCCATTTCGAGCAGTCAGGACAACACCTTGCGGATGTGGGACATCCAGACGGCACGCTGTGTCCGCATTTTCGAGGTACCAATGTCTCCTCCGGTTGCAGTTTCTCTCAGTCCGGATAGTCGCCGTGCTGTTTCCGCGGGCGGTGCCATCGACGGACCCGGTGACTTCTTGGTACGCCTATGGGACACGTCAACAGGTCTCGTGCTTTCGGCCTTGCCCGGCCACGAAAGAGCCGTTTTATCGGTATGTTTTAGCTCGGAAGGGCAGTGGATATTGTCCGGCGGTTGGGATAATACGATTCGTTTGTGGAATACCGCGACTGGCCGTTGCGAGCAGATATTCCGGGGTCATTTAATGGCTGTGACTAGCGTTGCGCTCAGCCGAGACACGCGCTTCGCAGTCTCAGGCAGCATGGATTCTACAATGCGGTTGTGGGAAACCAAAACAGGCCTGTGCCTGCGAGTGTTTCCTCATCCCAGTTATGTATACTCAGTGTCTTTGGACAAAAGTGATCGATTCGCGCTCTCCGGATGCTGGGATGGAAGGGTCCGCCTTTGGAATCTGCCGACGTCGCGTTGTCTTCGCACATTCGGGTTCGATAACCCGAAACTTAGGTACGTCGTATCGACATCCTTAGGCGCTGCGTGTCGTTACGCGGTTTCGGGACACTCGGATAAAACCTTGCGTCTGTGGAATGTAGCTGCGTTATGCCGT
>JBDRTM010000247.1:0-13407 GCA_043824065.1 Planctomycetota bacterium
CCGAAAACGTCATCAATCCTAAGCCAACATTATTAGGTTCGTTGGCTTAACTATGGCGCCATTGACAAGCTCAAGATTACTAATCGAGAGCCTCTATTAGCTCAACTTCAGCGAGCTGCATACTATCCGCATTTTCGGCGTCTCGAACTTCCGTGATTAACAATTTGTAGTTCTTGTACGCTACATCATTATCAAACACAATCGGGGTTTCGTTCTTTGCCATACGCGGCCAAGCCGTCTCCTGGTTGAAGTCGTCAATTGTACCACTTGCAATCAACGTCCACGGTCCAGTATATGTATCACCATCGGAACCATAGAATTCGAATGCAACCGGATCTCGCTCCGGAGCGTCATCCGCTGTGGTGAAAGTCAGTCTATTAACAACTTTCTTCTTTGATGGTTTTACCACGAAACCAGTGGGCTGCTTCTCGCCTTTGTTATGCCGATAGTTCGTCCGGATGTCATTATCGAGCGCCTTTAGAGGTGATTCCGAGCCGGGCCAATCGACATCGGTCGGATATCCATAGATGGTATTCCCTGGTGCGGTGATATCAACCAGTACGTCTTCGGTGACACCTATTAGCTCAACTTCGGCGATCTGCATACTATTCGCACTTGCGGCATCTCGAATGGCCGGGAAGAGAACTTGATAGTGCGTGTACACTGTCGCATTCTCAAACGAAATCGGCGTTGCGTTCATTGTGAAGCGCGGCCAAGCTGTTGCCTCGTTGAAATCGGCGATATCACCACTGGCAATCAAATTATACGGCCCATCGATGCTTACATTAGAACCATAGAGTTCAAATGCAGTCGGATCACGCTCTGGAGCGTCATTTGCCGTGGTGAAAGTCAGTTCGGTAACGATAGTCGGACCGGCGGATGGTGTAACCTTGAAACCAGTCGGATCTGCATTGGGATCAATAACATCATCTCCTTTGAAATGCAGATACTTCGTCTCGACGTTATCATCGACCGCCAACGGAGGTGTTTCACCACCAGGCCAATCTCCATCGTCCGGAACACCCTTGACGTTGTCCCCTGGCGCGGTAACATCATTCGGTTCTAAGATGCTTATCGGCTTGACGACCTGGATGTCGTCGATGCGGATTGTGCCGGAACCACCGGCCGTCGGGTTATCTACGTCGCCTACACCAATGTACAGCTTATTGGCATCTGCCACATCCACGCCTGCGTCACTGAAGGCCAGGAGCGGAATCTTCCAGCTCCACCACTGATTAATCTGTGTGGCCGCTGGGTCTGGATGGGTCACTACACCAAGGTTACCAGATCCATCTTCCACCGCCACATACAATGACTCGGCGGAATTGCTGGTTATGCCAATGTCTTGATTCGCAGCGGCAGAACCGACCTTACCTTTAGTACTGACATTGTCGATGGTGAATGTCCGCTTCTCGCCGGATTGGTGTGAGGTAACGGCCAGACCGATCAGGACCGGGTCCGTCATCTTAATTGTCACCGGATCCGCGCCTTCCTGGGCCCACTCGACGCCATCGGCGGACATGAAGACCGTGAAGGTGTTGCCTTCGCGAACCAGTCGGACGTAGTACGGCGGGGCGATACCAGTCAGCGTGCGGTTCGAAGACGAACTCTCGCCCTGGACGGGACGCCATTGGAACGTGCCGCCGTCACCGCTGCCGCCAGTGATCGCGCCCATAACATTGATGGAGTCGCCATCGAGGCTTTGACGGATCATCACGCCACCCTTGGCCCAGTTGTTTGAGCCTTCGCCATTGTCAACGACACGTGCTTCTATTGTAGCATCGCCGGACAGCTCCCTGTACAAGTAGTGGAACTGATCCGATGTACCCCAGATGTCGGCACCGGAACCAGTTATCGTGTAGGTCCCGGTCGCTTCGTCTAAGCTGGCATCGCCTTCAGGACCAGGTACGCCAAGGAACCGGAAACTAAGGTCCGTAACTCCATTGCTTGTCAAGTCCTGCGGAGTATCCCACGAAGCCTCAGAAGTGAACGGCTCAGCACTATTGTCATAGTCCAGAGTCGTTTCCGAAAGATCGATGGCTAAGGCGTCGGAAGTCGTAAAGCTCCAGACCGCGCCTATCCACGGTGAATCTGCATCGGCTTCGTCGACTTCGTCAACACGCCAGTAATAGGTCTTGTTCCATTCCAGAGCTCCAGGCTCATAGCTGGTTTCGGCCTGCCTGCCCACGTAGATGCCCTCGGTTGATTCATTGGCATCGGCTACCGCACCGGCATCATCACCGAAGTACACATCATGCTCGACAGCCTTCTTGCCGGCAACAAAGCTCAGCACTGGTGTCTGCAAGGCATTGTCTTCTCCGTCTTTGGGATCCGGAGCAGCAGCCCACAGGGCCTCAAACGGCTGCAGATAGTTTTCGGTAATCAGTGTCCGCTCGGGGATAGTGGGGCCTTGCCAGGCCGCGTCGCAATTGTCACCGCCGCCGCCTTCCTTCCAAAGCGCCATTAGGTAATATTGGCCTTCCTCAAGTGCGATAACCTCAGACTGTTGCTCTGCGTACTTGTCATAATCCATCGGGCCGGTCCAGCCGGGCACCTCGGCAATCAGCTCGGCGTCAGCCGGACTCGTACCTATGTACAGTTCGGTGTTGTCATCACCGGAAACCCAGAACGTGTAGTCGCCAGCAGCCGGCACACTGAGCCAGGCTTGCAGGCGGCCGCCGTAGTTGTCTTTATTGAGGTTCGAGGTCAAGAAGTCGGACACCTCATCTACTATCGTTGGCTCCGCGGGGAACCCCGGAGCGCTCTTGAGGGCGTCCAGACTCGTACCGCCTATGCCCTCCCAGATCTCGCGCGTAACGCCGCCAACTCCGGGCTTCTTTGTCGTGAAGCTCCAGAGAGGACCCGCATTCGTTGCGACAATAGCAAACTCATCGACCTTCCAGTAGTAGGTCGTACCCTCCTCCAGCGGACCGGGGTTAAACGATGCATCCATCAGCTTGCCCTTGAACGTACTCGGGTCTGAAGCCTCTACGGCCGCTTTATCTGTGCCGAAGTACACATCGTGCATAACCGAATCCTTGCCGGCAGTCCAACTGAGCTTGGTATCAAGGTCTTGCCACGTAGCGCCGTCAGATGGACTCGGGTTATGGGCCTCCAGAGCCATCGTTGTGAAGCTCCAGACCTTACCTTTGTGTACGGCGGCTTCACCAACAGGTTCTATCTCCCAACTGTCCCATTCTACGGGTATATCGGATATATCGGCTTCGACCTCATCGACTCGCCAATAGTAGGTCGTTCCCGGGGCTAAATCTGCGAATTGTATTGCCATCTGGGTTTCGGCAAGAAAGTCCGATTCGTCGATTGTCTCATCCGTGCTCAGATATACCTTGTGGGAGACAGCCGTGTCGCCCGCTGTCCACTCCAACGTTGACTCTACTACCTCAACGGCACCATCAGCCGGTACAGGCAGATATGCACATTTACTGCTAAACTCTACGTGCAGCAAAGGCGCGGCTTCCGCTTCTCCATTGTAAGATTCGGCCTCTCGAAGCCCTGTGGAGGGATCGTCCTTGTCGTCCCTTATGATCAGTACAAGGGCATTGCCAGCGGCCCAACCGTCCTGGTCGAGTATCTCCTGGATGATGGCGGAGATGTCCGATGTCTGCCATTTGGCGTCCTTCTCAGTCCACTCAGGTATAGACCAGTTAACGGCCGCTGTCAATGATGTTCTGTCCGTAAGGTCATTGGCATTGCCGGAAAACCCTGGAGCATCCGGGGACAGCTCACCCTGGATGATAACATTGACCGGGGCTTGGCTGCCTTCTTTGTCGACCTTGTCCACCTCGATCTCCACGTACGCGCTGGTGATCACGGCGCCCTTGGGAATTGGGATACTCACAAAGCGCAGGCCGATAACTTGCTCGTCCGTGGCGGGACTCCCACCGTCTTCATACGGTATCTCCAGGTCACTGCTGCCTCTGTCTATCCTGCCGTCATTGAGGTGCTGTTCGACATCATCGTTGCCAGCAGCGATCCGGATGTCGACAACACCCCCCAAGGCGACATTTGTACTGACCAGGCTCAATACCGAAACAAGAGAAAGTAAAAAAATCAATTTCCTAAACATAATAGTTCTCCTCCAAAACAATTACAATAATTCTGAATTATGCCTTGGCTACACACCAAAGCGACCGACAATAAATTCCACTGTCGCCACACGATATCTGCCCAGGAAAATTGTGCGCGACTTGATACAACCTCCTTCCTTTAAAAGCCCAAAATGAGCTGTTAATTGAAATGTGATATGTTTGACTTGCGATGCACTAAGCCCCTATTCCAGCTCTGTGCCCCACAGCTTAATCCATAACTCCTCCTCTATTTGGATAACCATAAAGCTTCCGTACTTCGATCGTACAGAATCAACAAATCCTTGCCTTTTGCCCATAAAGACGTTATCACGTATATTTATACCAGATTGGCCGATGTTCCGTCAAGAATATTATCACTTTTTTTGAAAAAAAATTAAAAAAAGTGGAATTTGCCAGGTTATACCCTTTATACTCTTTATACTCTTATCAGCCTTTGCCCGCAAACTGCACATCAAGACATCCAGTATTATGATACATAAACAGCACTGTTTGTCAAGCCCTAAAATCCCGAAAAGTCAAGTCCCCCAGATCCCCCATTTCAGACTTGGTCAAAAAGTCTGCACTTTTCCAAATTCTTGCTAAAAAATACTCATTCTCAAAATCCCCTCAAAACGTCGTAACCATCTGTATAGCAGGGAGTTATAACATTTTCCACGCAAAGTCAGAACACCAACTGTTGAAACGTAAGTGAAGATCCGCCCTCCGGCGGGCCAAAACTAACTCCTCGCGTAAAGTCCCCGACGAGATACGAAATATATTATCCGGTGGATATTTTCTCGAAATCTTGTTAACAGATAAGCCTTTGCCGGACAAAAACAACAAAGTATCGCATCTCTATCAGTGCCGCCGAGCTAATCGCTGACTCACAGTGGGCAGGCCTGATAACTCCTTTATAGAAAAGTAGTTATGGTTATGACATTGAGCTTGTCGGCGTAAGCAGCCCAAAAATGACCGAGGCAGGCTGCCCTAAATTTTCAAATTAACAATTTTATACTTTACATACGCCTTATGTTTTACGATTTGCCTATGATTTACCACTACCCCCTTTCTTCCCGTCGTGGCTCGGCCACGCCGAGACAGGCAAAAGCCCAAAAATAAGCTGTTAATTGAAATCGCTAAGAGGGCAAACAAAACCCAGAATCTACCAACTATACTTATACTAAATTGCCTATATGGCCGTCAAGAAAAATCTAATGTCTTTGAGGCAAATCATACAGGCCCTTTAAGGTACCCCGTCAATTCTCACTTTTAACTAAAGTACCCTCAAGAATCTATCGAAAAACATACATATTATATATTGCAGAGCTGTCGATGTAGTACAGAGAGAAAGTTCTGAATAGTATTTTCAATAAGAAAAATAATAGGGCATAGTAAATGGTAACATCCCAAACAGAAGAAAAAGGCAAGGCTGAGGCGGAAGCAAAAGCCGAAGCTGCAGAGGCTAAAAGTGAGCCTGAAGCAGAAGCCAAGGTCGAAACTGAAGAAAAAGCCGAAGCCGAACCCGAAGCTAAACCTGAAGCCGAAGCCGCAGAAGAGCCAAAAGCTGAAGCCGAAGAAAAGGCCAAAACTGAAACTGAAGCTAAACCAGAGGCCGAAGCCGTAGAGGAGAAAGGCAAGCCCGAAGCCGAAAACAAGGGCGAAGCTGAAGAAAAAACCGAGACCGAAGAAAAAACAAAGGCACCTGACCAGAGCCAAGAGTCCGCTAAGGGCGGAGTTTCCGAAACCATCCAAAAGATGACCCAGTCACCGGCTGTCCTTCCGGGCGAGTCCGGCAAACCCACAATAGCGCATATCAGCGTCCCATCAACAATATGCGCAAAAGACGTTATGCAAAAAGATGTGGCCTGGGCAGGTCCCGAGGAGAGCGTACAGCAGGCTCTTACAAAAATGCAGCAGCATGATAGCAGCTATATAATAGTAGGCCAAGACGGGGCCCTGGAAGGTATAGTATCGAAGTCTGATATAACAGGAGCAGCCAGTATCTATCTGCGACCGATATTTGCGAAATGGCATGGCCCTGGGGATGATGCTACGCTTCAAATCAAACTCAAATGGATAATGAGCAGGCCTGTCCGCACGATAAGGCCGGAAGCACCGCTGGCGACAATAATAGAAAATATGTGCCGCTTTGGCGGGCGTGGTTTACCCGTGGCGGATGAACAGGGAAAAGTGCAGGGCTTAGTAACGGTATTCGACATCTTCCGCACGCTGCTCAACACGAGCGAGGATGTTTCGGCCGTTGGCAAAACAGCCGAGGCGCCTGCATTAGAATAAACATTATAAAAACACAAACCACAAAAGTGCACACCTGAAGAGTCGGTATGGCCGGATTTTCCGGCAATCGAATTTTTGCCTGGCAATACTTATTCGCAGCTACAACAACCGCGTTTCTTGTCATTGCGAGGAATGTAATGACGAAGCAATCTCGACTTTTTCAACCGCCCCGTTTTCTCTAATTTCGCACCTAATCTCGTAGTGTGCCCAGCACAAACGAACTTGCTGCTTTTTTAAAAAAACACATAGTCCTTTTGATTAATCAAAAGGACTATGTGACTTCTCTATATAAATTTCCGAGATAGATTATTGGGCTGCGAGGAAATCGGGTGAAAATATGTACCAGGCCTGCCGAAGTAAGCCAGTCGCATATTTGGCTAAGCCGGCAGGAAGGGAAATGCTTTGTACCTGAAGTTTCTATTAAAAACAGCCTGACGAACCGTGGCTCAGGCACGGCTGGGTGGCTTTCTCGAATTCCGTACCTAATTTCGTAGTATGCCCAGCACAACCAACCTTGCTGCGTTTTTTTAAAAAGCACGTAGTCCTTTTGATTAATCAAAAGGACTACGTGACTTTTTACAAATTGCCGAGATGGATTATTGGGTTGCGCGGAAATCTGATGAAGATATTTTACCGGTCCTGCAGCAATTAACACAATGTGTTTTCACCGCTATTTGTGGTCACCCCATCCTGTCCAAATATTCATGCAGGCCGTGTGATGATACAATATCATAGCACTATCTCTTGAAATGTCAAAGCCTTATGATGTTCATTGCTGTCCAGTAAGATTTGAGACAGTTATTTTTTTCGAATTGTATTGACGTCTAATCTTCAAAAGGCTAAAATCCTTAATCTAATTAGATGTGACTCGAAGCCTTCAGGATTGAGGACCAGTCAGCCCTCGCCGTTTTGCTTCGCAAAAGCGAAGCAGCGGGGACTATTGCCCTAAATGAAAGGTTTTAGTGAGCACAAATGGCCACAGTATCAGTAATGTGTAGGGCCGCTTCAAAAATGGTGCCAAATCGTTTTTTATTTGGCAACAGCTTTGATCGGCCCGGCAGCAGCAGCGAAGCCTTTTAGTTTTAGAACAAGCAATCTCCCTCCCTCGAAAGAGGGTGGGCAGGGAGATTGCGGTCGTGCGAATAAGCTGGATGCTTATGAGCAAAAGGCGGTTTCGGTCAGGCGTCAGCCTTTTAACCCACCCTCTTTGGTTCCGGCTCGTCCGGTTTAGGTATCAACAATGCAATCGAAAAGAAAAAAGCAAGCAACTCCAGTTTGTCCGAAGAAAGATAAGCTCCTGAAGGACAAGAGGAAACATCATTGGCTTACGTGGATATTTCCAATTGGGGGGGTATTGGCACTGATATGGTTTTTGATTCGCGTGATTCCAAAGCCTTCACGTGCAACGTATCCGTGTCAGCGGGTGGCATTCCCGTTGGCCTCAGGCTTTGTGGTTTGGCTTACAGGAGCGATCGGCTCAATCGCGGCCTTTCGCAAGGCAAAATGCTATTTTGCACAGTCGCGTTACGTATTATGCGTAATCCTCATTGCTGTCAGCGTTGGTTCTATCTGGTTAGCTCAGAGCATCACGACGGAGGAGGTGGTTTTAGCTGATGAGCCGGTTGCAAATGCTCCAATAGGGATTGCCAAAGGGGTTCACCCGGGACGTGTTGTGTGGGTACACGACCCTGATGCGACTGATTGGGACGGACCCGGAAACGGCTATTGGTGGGAAAGCAGCCACACGAATCAGGCGGTCGTGGACCAAATGATGGGCCGGGCAATAAGGGAGCTTGGCGGGGAAGCAACCGATGCCGGCGCCTGGGATAGGCTCTTCGAACATTTCAATAAAGTACATGGCAAAGAGAATGTCGGATACACATCGGGAGAAAAAATATTCATCAAGGTAAATTATGTAGGCTGTATCACAATTTGGAGCAGACAACCGGTAACAAACATTGAAGACTACAATCTCAGAAGCATGGATTATATGAACACGTCTCCACAAATGATAATTGCCCTGCTCGGTCAGCTCGTAAATGAAGTCGGTGTGAACGAGGAAGACATCACGGTTGGCGACACTTTATGCTATTTTCCCAACGAGTTCTATAATATGTGCCACGAGAAGTTTCCGAATGTGCGGTATCTGGATTACTTAGGAAAATTCGGCCGAACACGCGCTACGCTGTCGTCAGTTCCATTTTACTGGAGCACGCCGGAAGCAGCGGACAACAAAACTGACTATGCACCTGCTTCTTATGTTGAGGCCGAGTATCTTATCAACCTGGCGAACCTTAAAAGTCATAATGACCAGGCCGGCATAACCCTCTGTGCGAAAAACCACTACGGTTCGCTGGTCAGGAAGCCGGCCCGTTCGGAGGGCTATTACGATATGCACAAAGACCTCCCATATACCACGCCGGGCATGGGGCGTTATAGACCTCTCGTGGACCTGATGGGACATAAGCAGCTCGGCGGCAAGACTCTGTTATATTTGATTGACGGGCTTTATGCGGGAAAACACGCCAAAGAAAGGGCTCCAAGGAAATGGAACAACCCTCCCTTCAATGGGGACTGGAGCTCGAGTCTTTTTGTCTCCCAGGACCCGGTTGCGATCGATTCGGTCGGCTTCGATTTTCTGCGGGCCGAATGGGATGACGCACCGCACAGGTCCGGCACAAGTGACTACCTGGTCGAGGCAGCGCTGGCAGATGACCCACCTTCCGGGACATTCTATGACCCTGACCATAAAGGGAATGTGGTCCGCCTGGCAAGCCTGGGAGTTTACGAGCACTGGAACAACCCGACGGATAAACAGTATTCTGGCAATTTAGTCCGCAGGACACCTGGCGGTGGAACGGGCAAGGGCATTGAACTGATAAAGCTGAGCGGCGCTGCCAACGTCACGGCGACTGTAATAGATTCTACACGCAAGAAAAATAAAGAAATTTGCCTTGTTGCCGGGATATCTGAGAATTAGCCATACCCTGATAAGCTCCGGCCAGCGGTGCGTCTTAAAGTGTAAAGCGCGATTTCGCTCATATCGTCAATAAGGTAGAAGCCTATGAAACGACGTTCATTTCTAAAACTTACGGGTCTTGCCTGCACATCATCGTTTCTTGATAGTAATGTATCTCAAGCAAGGCAAACCGGTGCGGATGTAACGGACAGTGGCATGCTTGTCAACCGCAGCTTACTTCAAAACAGGAACCAAAACCGTTCGACCGTTGTCTGCCAAAATGGAATTGTCTGCTCCAGTCAGCCTCTGGCCAGTATGGCAGGCGTCGATGTCCTCAAGGCCGGCGGCAATGCTGTCGATGCGGCTGTTTGTGCCAACGCAATGCTGAGCCTGGTAGAGCCGATGATGTGCGGGCCTGGTGGTGATTTGTTTGCCATTGTCTGGAACGCAAAAGAGCAGAGGCTGCTCGGTCTAAATGCAAGCGGCCGTTCGCCGTACAATTGGAGTCTGGATAAAGCCCTGGCTCTGGGGCTTAAGGAGATTCCTCTTTACAGCCCGCTATCCTGGAGTGTGCCTGGTTGTCTCAGCGGGTGGGCGGCACTGCAGAAAAGAATGGGACGGTTTGACCTGGCCAGGATTCTGGAAGCGCCTATATCTTACGCCCGCAAAGGTTTCCCCGTTTCGCCGGTCATTGCCCGCTCCTGGTCGTCTGGCTCCATAAAAAATCATACCCTGGCCAGGACCTTTATGCCCGACGGCAAACCTTTACGTTTTGGAAATATTTTCAGAAATATGGGATTGGCGCAATTTTTCGAGATTATCGCTCGGGACGGTGCAGAGGCTTTCTACCAGGGCCGGATTGCCGAAAGGATTGTCAGGTTCTCCCAGGCCAATGGAGGCCGGCTTTCAATACGGGACTTTCGGGACCACACTGCCAGCTGGGTTGAACCGGTCAGTACCAATTATCGCGGCTATGACGTCTGGGAGCTTCCGCCAAACGGTCAGGGAATTGCGGCTCTGCAGATGTTGAATCTACTGGAACACTTCGATATCGCCTCTATGAAACCCAACTCAGCGGAGCATCTGCATCTATTTATAGAAGCGAAGAAACTGGCTTTCGAGGACCGTGCTGTTTACTACGCGGACATGGATTTTGCCGAGGTCCCGCTGAAAGACCTCATCTCCAAGGAGTACGCTAAGGAACGAGCCAGGCTGATTGATCCCAAACAAGCTGCTCAAAAAATCGGGCCCGGCAGGCTTAAAGGTTCATCGGATACTGTTTATCTGACAGCTGCGGACAAAGATGGCAACATGGTTTCGCTCATTCAGAGCATTTACTACCAGTGGGGTTCGGGTTTTGTGCCGGATGATTTGGGATTCTGCCTTCAGAACCGGGGACAGTTGTTCGCGCTCAATCCCAATCACCTCAATAAATTGGAGCCCCACAAACGGCCGTTCCACACCATCATACCGGCGTTCATGACCAAAAATGGAAAACCGGTCTTTTCATTCGGAGTTATGGGAGGCGATTTTCAGCCGCAGGGACATTTGCAGATACTAATGAACATAATTGATTTCGGTTATTCACCTCAACAGGCCGGCGAACAGCCGCGTGTTCGGCATTTTGAAAGCTCGACACCAACCGGGCTTAAAATGACAGGCGGCGGCTCAGTAGGTTTTGAACGACACATTCCGGGAGACGTTAAACTTAAGCTTGCCAATATGGGGCACAAAGTGACACCTAAGGCAGGGATATTTGGGGGCTATCAAGGAATCTGGAGCCAATCAAATCCAAGACGTTACTTCGGTGCTTCCGACCCTCGCAAAGACGGCTGCGCAGTAGGGTATTAATCTGGATACTTCGTGGCACGGGCTTCCAGCCCGTGAAAACACGGCCAAGATGGCCGTGCCACGGCAAGCTCAGTCGAGTCGCAATAGACAAAAGCCTGCGATTTTGGGAATTCCCTTTATGAAATCCGATAGCATGAAGCCCGCCCATCCGATGGGCGGGGTGAACCGACGGCAGTTTTTGAAGAGCTTGTGCGGCAGAGCATTAGCAATAGCAAGTTTTCCGTACATCGTTCCGTCATCGGCATTAGGCGCAAACGGAGCTGTGCCGCCCAGTGAAAAAATTGTGATGGGCTTTATCGGAGTGGGCAGTATGGGGTGGGTTTTTGTCTGCCGTAACTTAATTGAAGCCCACCCGAAATCATTGTTGACATCGATTATTGGTCCCGATGAGATTCGCCTGCCTCGAAGTAATAATCATCGCCGTAATTTCATAGATTGCGTTAAGACCAGACAGAAAACGATTTGCCCCATTGAAACCGCTGTTCGCTCCGACACCATCTGCCACTTGGATGATATTGCCATAAGGCTGGGCCGCAAACTCAAATGGGACCCCGAAAGAGAAGAATTCATTAACGACGAACAAGCTAACAGGATGTTAACGCGACCTATGCGGAGTCCATGGCACTTGTAATTGCCATCCGGGCAATTCGGTTCGCAGCAGAAAATTAGAAAAACAAAAAATTCGCAAATTTTTTTCAGTCTGCATTGGCCTGCGCCCAAGCTGATTTTATTGGACAGTGAAACATACGATAAAGCCGGTTTGCTCGTTTGGACTATATATGGTAGTCGAAGCAAAAACGATTCGGCTATATGGTGGTTTGGGTTATGGGGCGTTACTCTGGTCGCTGCCCGGTTGGCTAAAGAAAAATTGTGCGCCCTGTCGATATTGCGTATGTTGATAAGATTTTTTACCACTTTTGAAGGACCTGAACCTATGAGCAAAAGGGAGTTGATAGACTACATTTGCGAAATCAACAAAAGTGCCAAGCCGGAATTTCTCGCCAATTTTTCAGAAGAAGAGCTCAACGCTTATCTTGAGCATCTGATGGAGCTGGATTTGGACGAATTAGTTGTCTGCAACTAAGGGTATATATGGTAGGCCTCGTGCAGTTTTCGTTTAAAGTTGTCGATGCTCGTATAGATGCTCGTTGTAGAAACTCGAAGCTCGTTTTTGCCGAGTTTCCAGCTTCGAGCTTCAAGTTTCGATACCAGTTTCGACAACAACAAACCAGGCCGTGTGTCCTTCTTACTCGCTTTTGGAGGTTTGGGTAAAAAACACCGGTAGCGGCGCCTGGTCGGCGGTTACAATTGCCCTCTTAGCTATCTCGACGATGCTGTTTTGCTTAAACTCGAGCAGCACCGGTACATAATCCCTTGGCACGCAAAAAACAAAGTCAATCCATTTTTCCTCGGCTTTGTCGTCCTCGAAGTCGTGACGATCTATTTCTATATTGGTGCTTACTTGTATCTGGTCTGCCGCCTTCAGGTGTCCAATGGGGTAAATGTTTATTCCCGTCCCGGCTAATGGGTCTTCGACGTATCCTTGTCGTTTACAGATTAGTCTTAATTGAGGAAGTATAAATACGCCGACGTTTATCTTCGGTTTTATACTTAGCGCTCTTCTTTTTATTCCCACCCGCACTATTGTGGGCTGATAATCACTGCCGACCGGTCCTGGCATAGATATTGACTTGCCGGTAAGCTCATCCTTAAGTTTGCCCTGGCGATTCAGCTGCGAAACAATTTGACTCACCTGCTCACTAAGGCTTTGGGGGGCCGGCCAGACAGCAGGCTCTGACGGCTTTGGCAAGCTTATCGCTGGAGGGTTGCAGGTTAGGGTTGACGTACCGGAAATCAGCCGGTTCAGGTGGACCTGGTCAAGAAAATCGGGATGAATAGTGGCAAAACTTCTTTTACCGCTGAGGCTGCCCTTGCTTATTGTGCTGAACAGGCCCGCCGCAAAGCCGTCGGCATTGAGCAGAACTTTGCTGCGTTTCCCGTCAAAGCGCTGATAAGGGTACTTGTTTGGTAAAGGAGCCATCCCAAGGAATGTAAGTAAAAAACCCGATAGCAAAAGGCCTAAGATAATTCCGCATACGACCCGTCCGACACGCTCAGGCATAAACCCCAAATCAACCGGCTGCCGGGTTAGAAACATCATACCTGTTTGCAACGCTCCAAAGACTACAATGAATAGCAGTGTAAAACAGAGCG
>JBDRTM010000248.1:0-2754 GCA_043824065.1 Planctomycetota bacterium
GCTTTGGAATTGATTCCGCCAAAAGGCGGCGGATCTTCGATATTTGTTATTTGAGGATGTAGCATGGGACAAGCGATATTCATTAAGGTCGGAGGTAACGATTTTGAGGCGGAGTTGAATGATAGTGTGACGTGCAAGGCGATATATGGTGCTCTGCCGATACGGTCGAAGGCGCAACGCTGGGGTGGGGAGATATATTTCAATATACCAGTGAGCTGTGAGCTTGAAGAGGACAGCCGGGAAGTATTGGAGGAAGGGGAATTGGGATATTGGCCGCCAGGGACGGCATTTTGCATATTCTTTGGGCCGACACCTGCATCGGGCGGCGATGAAATCAGGGCGGCATCGGCGGTGAATATCGTTGGGAGGATTATAAGGAGACCTGTCAGGATTGTGGGATGTTCCGGATGGAGCGGAAGTGTTTATCGAGAAGGTTTAGAAAATATAATCCCGGCCGGAGGAAGGGGGAGTCTGAAATTTAAGAGCATTGAAAAGCTTTTTCAAGTCGATGCAGATTTGTGTATTGTGTCAAATGGGTCCATCGAATGGGGAGTTTTGGGTTTTTTTGTCGGATTTTGTGGGTAAAATGGGTTGAAGGATGTCATGAATGGTGAGTCGTTAAATGGTGAGTGGTGAGCGAAGACGGAAGACTGAGGGCTGGAGAGGCGGGGAATAGAGTTTTCGAGATAATGTATGAGTGATGTTACACGGATTCTAAATGCGATTGAGCAAGGCGACACAGGGGCGGCGGACAAGCTGCTTCCCTTGGTCTATGAGGAACTGCGTCTTCTGGCGGCACAGAAGCTATCGCGGGAACCACCTGGTCAGACCCTCCAGGCAACTGCTCTGGTCCACGAAGCCTACATCCGATTAGTCGGGAAGGAGGCACACAATTGGCACGGTCGAGGGCACTTTTTTGCGGCGGCAGCCGAAGCTATACGCCGGATCCTTGTCGAAAACGCACGTCGCAAGCAGCGTCTCAGGCATGGTGGTGGTCACCGGAGAGTCGCTTTTAACGATGCAGAGCCGGCTACCGGGGAATCCTCGGACGATCTGATCGCATTAGACGAAGCCCTTGCAAAGCTCTCGGAAAAGGACAAAGTTAAAGCTGACCTGGTTAAGCTCCGCTTTTTTGCCGGTCTGACTGGAGAGCAAGCAGCGAAAGTCCTGGACATCTCACACAATACCGCTGACCGATATTGGTCTTACGCCCGATCCTGGCTTCATATGGAAATCACAAAAGCCAACGAGACCTCCCAGGATTGAGAATTTCAGATTTTTTTTCATTTTGTCTGGGGTATTTTGTCTTCAAACGGCGCCTTGTATAGTGGTATGACAAGGAGAAACGCCATGTGCCCCGAGCATAAAGATGAAGAGGCGATTTTTTATGCTGTCCTCGACATAAAGTCTCCATCTGAACGAACCGCTTACCTCAAGAGGGTTTGCGGGAATGATACCGAGCTATTGGCTCGTATGGAGGCGTTGCTCAAGGTCCATGCCAACGAATGCAGTTTTCTTGAGGCTGTCGCCCCTCACTTGGGAATCACTTTGGAGGAAGAGCCTCTGACCGAAGGTCCCGGCACGGTCATCGGTCGCTACAAGCTCTTGGAGAAGATCGGCGAAGGCGGGATGGCTGTGGTCTATATGGCTGAGCAAGAGAAGCCCATTCGTCGCAAAGTCGCCTTGAAGATTATCAAATTGGGTATGGATACCAAGTCGGTTATCGCTCGATTCGAGGCTGAACGCCAGGCCCTTGCCATGATGGACCATCCAAATATCGCCAAGGTTCACGATGCGGGTGCAACTGAAACAGGACGACCCTACTTTGTGATGGAATTGGTAAAGGGCACTTCAATTACTGAATACTGCGATAAGAACAAGCTGAGCACAAAAGAAAGGCTGGAATTATTCATACAGGTCTGTAATGCCGTACGACACGCACATGAAAATGGCATAATCCATCGAGACATAAAGCCGTCGAATGTAATGGTAACACTGCACGACGGCCGGTCAATGCCAAAAGTGATTGACTTCGGCATCGCCAAAGCAACAAGTCAACGGCTAACTGAAAAGACACTGTTTACGCGATATGCCCAGATGATCGGAACACCTGCCTATATGAGCCCTGAGCAGGCAGAGATGGGCGATTCAGAAATCGATATGCGGACGGATATCTACTCCTTAGGGATTTTACTCTACGAGATGCTGACTGGAACCACACCTTTTGCCGAAGAGAAGCTGCGCAAAGCAGGTTACCTCGAGATGCAGCGTATCATTTGCGAGGAGGCACCGGTCAAACCTTCCACCAGGTTAAGCACCCTCGAAGAGAAGTTGACAGACATTGCTGAGCACCGCAAGGTGGCGCCGGATGTTCTGAGGAAACTGATACGCGGCGATCTGGACTGGATCGTGATGAAGGCTCTGGAGAAAGACCGGACTCGCCGGTACGAGACAGCTAATGAGCTGGCAGCGGACATCGAGCGGCATCTGGGTAATGTACCAGTTTCAGCGGGTCCTCCGAGTGTAGGTTACCGTCTGCACAAGTTTGTCCTGCGTCATCGGGCTGCCGTGATTACCGTGGCGCTGGTCACAGCCGCGTTGGCTATTGGCGCCACAACGGCCACGCTCACTTTTTTGACCTCAGGCCGTTTAACGGGAATGGTCGAACACGCGGCCGGAATGAATCAACGCCACGTCTGGAACGTACCGCCCTCGTCAGACCTTACGGGCGGGATATCGCCTGATGGGCGTTAC
>JBDRTM010000249.1:0-3000 GCA_043824065.1 Planctomycetota bacterium
AAGCGCAGTTCAGCCCAGAAAAAATCCCCATCAAAATCAAACGTCTCATAGCTATGCCAGACTACCCCGAAAAGCTTATGAAAATGGTTGAAAAAGCCGTGGCATCATCATAATCCAACCGAATTTTTCGGTAATACGAAATCCGGGAAAGCCAACAACATAAAACGTCGCGGTCTGGTTGCCCTGGAATGTGCTCTCGGCGCCATCGTTCACATCGTCAAAATTCTCGCCGAAATATACATCGTGCGAGGCCGCGTAATCTCCCGGCCTCCAGCTAAGGCTTACCCACGTATCCTCATATATGGCACCATTAGCCGGACTTGGATTAAAGGCCCTGCCAAGAGGAGCTATCGTGGCATTTTGATAATCCTCATCGGTGGGCACATAATTAGGGCTGTCCGTCCACATGAAGACATCCCAGAACACGGTATTATTCCCTTGCCTGTGAAAGATGTACATCGTGTTCTCGCCATCTTGAAACTCTTTTGTGCTTCCTTCTTCATTTCCCCACCAACCCCAAGCTATAAAATCCGCTTCAAAGATTCGGTCATCATCATTAACGAATGGCGATGTGCCGTCACTTCCTGGAAAGGATGGACCAGTGGGAATATCCGCGTCGCCTGGGTCTCCCTCCACGAGCATATAATCCGACTGATTGTTCGGATTCAAAACACGCGCCCAGAAATACCAGGTACCTGCCTTGCCGTCGGCTGCACTTATATCGAATGTCCAGCGAATCATGCCGCCGGCGCCGCCGGCCCGGGTAATTGCCTGACCGAACGCA
Organism: Planctomycetota bacterium; assembly: GCA_043824065.1. Taxonomy (GTDB): domain Bacteria; phylum Planctomycetota; class Phycisphaerae; order Sedimentisphaerales; family Anaerobacaceae; genus NIOZ-UU13. The sequence goes on from JBDRTM010000249.1 coordinate 785, forward strand.
TCAGCCGCGTCAACAACCGGGTAATACTGATCAGTGTCGGGATTGCGTTCATCGTAATCCTCGGCTTCAAACCAGATCTGGTGTCCACCTCCGTAGTTGGAGATTTTGTAGTTATAGTTTTTTATAGCATAGACCGGCATTGTTATTAACAACAATGTATAGAAAGGAATTAGTTTTTTACACATGGCTATCCTCCTACAAAAAAAATAGAAATACAAAACGACCGATAATGGACTTGGCCATCCCTGTCGGGACAATTCTCACACTCGCTACCCATCCCCTCGGAGGGGCGGGGTTTGCCCAGGATAAGTTTTTTTACGACTTGACACAACCTCCTTCCTTCACCCCGCCCATCAGATGGGCGGGGTTCAAGAGCCCAATAAGCTACATAATTTCATTCACCCAGCCCCTCCGAGGGGCGGGGTTCACCAGAAGCTCAAATGCCGACAGGCATCCTGTGGAGTACACAGACCCAAGTCAACAGGAGCCCATGTACAATCAATCTTGTTTATACCAAATCAGCCGTCTTCCCGTCAAGGAAAATCTCTCTAATTATGATACATGACCGCATTAAGCCCAACTGGCTACCAGCAGAGCATAGCCCTCACAACCCCGATGTCTCGGGGCCGTGATTCAGGTCATCATCAATCCGGAACGCCGGCGCTACAAACCCGCAAGCTCAGCAATCTCATCCACAGACAATGCCCGGTCATAGATCCGGACGTCGTCAATGAGGCCGTCCCAGGGCCTGTCACCAGTCTCAGCAGGCTGGTTACCGATGGACACCTTCGCATCGGGATTGGTGCTGAGTGTGCCGCCCTTGGCGATGCTGCCGACTTCCACGCCGTTCTTGTATAGCCTCATAGTTGCTCCGTCCCAGACCGCTGCCGCGTGCGTCCAGACGTCGAGTTCTATATTCCCGGTAGCAGTGTCTGCTTTGAGCTCGCCGGTGGTCCCATCCGTCTTCAGGCGGAACCGTAGCACTTTTGTGACACCAACGCGACTTGAGCTGACCATGAACCAGTGCTCCTCGCTGGAACCACCAATCGCCTTGGAGACCAAGCGGGGGTCGTCACCCGGCGTGTCAAGGTTATCAGCCTTGTACCAACAGGCGATACTAATAGCGTTGCCGGCGATACTGAACGTACCTACGGAGACGCGGTCAGTTCCCTGTCCATCAAAATCAAGGCAGGAGCCCGTGCCGTCCCAGCCTGAGCTGGTCACTCAGCGCCGGAGATAATGCCATCTCTACCGTTGCCGGAGCTGTCAGCGGCCGTATCACCCGAGCCCTCATCAAAATTCCAGAGTGCAACCAAGCCCTCAGGAACTTCAGGCGGAGCCGGCCGATACAGCCGAATATCGTCAAAGCACATCGTACCTGAACCGCCGGCCTGCGGATTATTCCTGTTGCCAAGACCAAGGGCAATCGTATTGACATTTGCCAGGTTCACACCCTGGTCTGCAAATGCCTGCAAATCGATATTCCATTCTGTCCATTCATCTATCTGTGCTGCATCAGGATTATCGTGATTGACTACCGCGCTGCCATTGAGGGCAACATACAACGTCTCAGCAGCGTTAGCGGAATCACCCCTGAACCAAATCGTCAGCGTGCTGACACCGTTCTCGGTCCAGTCACGCGGGTAAGTCAATGTCAAAGTCGCCTCAGAGTACCCAACACTGTTGTCGTAGAAAAGCGGCATCGACTGGCTGCCGCTGTGAACGATAGTTTGCTCGGCAAAAGGAGGATTATCATAACCAACGACAGAGCCGTTTGCCGGGTTGTCGAGTCCATCTAACCAGGCATAAAATATTCTGTTACTCCCGGGCTCATCGGGATTAAGGTCGTTGTAGCTCTCAAAATCGTCCACGACAAGAAAGTCGGCTGTCGTAAAGCTCCAGACAGGGCCTGTCCACGGACTGTCGGGATTGACGTTATTGGCCTCGTCAATACGCCAATAGTAAGTGGTATCCCACAGGAGTTTCCCGGGATCATAGGTCTCGGAACCAAGGTCCCTGGTGCCTTTATACTCCGGCGAACCGGTATTGGCATTGCGCACGACCTCTTTATCTGTGCCGAAATAGACCTGATGCGAAGCGGCTGCTTCTCCCGGTGACCAGTTGAGAACCTGTGTCTGCTTTACATCCACAGTGCCATTAGACGGGTCCGGGCCACTGACGGCGCCCTGAGTGGTAAAGCTCCAGACGTCGCCTTT
>JBDRTM010000250.1:0-3149 GCA_043824065.1 Planctomycetota bacterium
TGCCTAACCTCTATTTTGCATAACTCTAACTTTAAAAAGAGCCCTAAAGGGACCTCTTGGCGGAAGGGGTGTAATCTCTTCGGGGTTTTTTTTCGTTACTCGCCACATTTTTTCATCTTTTTTCTTTGCCAACAGCGTCCCATAAGGTTACAATTACCACTACAATAAGCTGGATTGGCTACATATAGTTGTTTGCCTCGTAAGATAAACTACCAGCTTGCCGAGTTCGACTATAAAACCTGCTGACAGGTCGAGAATGGAAGCTCGCAGACGCGAACAATGGAGTGTTGCAATTCTTTTGGGGGTAGGGGCTTTTTGTTTTCCTGTTTTTGCCGACCAGGTTTATAAATACGAAGGAGAGTTCAACTTACAAATTCCCGCCGAGCAGGACACCGGCAAAGGATGGATGGCTGATGCAGTTATACAAGTCTCCGATCCCTTTACTATATACGACCTTGATGTCCGGATTAGCTTTACACATGAAAGTTTATTTGATTTACAAATCGTTCTACAAAGCCCTGCTGGGACAAATGTCGCTTTGAGCTTGGCTGATAATTTGGCGTTTATAGTCAGAGGCGAGGACAACAGGCTTACAACAGTGGGTGGTTCAGGAGAGTGGTTTTTCGACGATGAAGCTCAGGTATCGATAGAGGAAGCCACAAAACCATTTTTTGGGTCGTTCAGGCCAGTTTCGAGCCTCTCTTTGTTTGACAACGAGGATGCTTATGGTTCTTGGCACCTGCAGATTTACGATCAGTGGCAGGCCCATACCGGCACCTTAGACAGTTTTGAGCTTACCATTACAATTCCCGAACCGGCTACTGTCGTACTCCTAACACTCGGCACAGGTTGTGCAGCACTTTTCAGACCCCGACGGCGCTTATGACTATTATCAATCACCCGCATCAAAGACTTGCGATACAACCATTGTGGAATAATCAGTTGGATTCAAGGTATAGGCTTACCTGGAAGGAACCGTGAAGCTCCAGACATCGCTTTTCCACGGACCGGTTTCCACATCGGCAAGATTCTCGCTGAAGTACACATCGTGCGATATTGCAGCAGCTCCTGCCGACCAGCTAAGGCTCACCCACGTATCCTCAAAAATGGCACCATCAGCCGGACTCGGGTTGCTGGCAACGAACGGTTCACTTCCCGGGGATGGGCGTGGGGGCTATGGGCTCGAAACGACTGGAAATACTATATCGTCAATCCACGCGGTATCGTCGCCTTCGGACACAGAACCGTCCTTTGAATAGGTCCACTCAAAGGTTCTTGTACCCGCTGTCACAGGAAAGGACACCTCGGCCCAATCCTCTTCGCCCGACCACGTGTCTTTTTCCACTCCATCGATGTAAAATGTCAAATAGTCACAACCTACCTCAGAATAGATTTTGCGATAGAATGAAATATCCCCTGCTACACAATTAAGTGTCACCTTCAGAGTAGTGATTTCGTCGTGGTCAATCGAACCGGCTTGGGCACTATAATTTCCCGAATGCTTCTCCCACGGCGTAGTGGTCCAATGAATATCTCCTTCATGTTCCCACAGGAATTTTCTGAAATTATTCGTTTCAAAATCCTCCATAGGACCGCTGGGGGGGAGGCCGGCTTTAAAATCGACCCCCCATCTGTTCCCCGAAACGGGTTCATAATTCTCTGATTTTCCCGTGTGCACATCCTCAGAGGGAAAGCTATACTCTGATTTCGTCACGCTAACGGTATAAGCCGATTGTGACTTGACCTTTTCCAGGGCATAGATACCTTTGCTATCAGTTTCATCAGTGTATGTCTCGCTGCGGCCTTGCCTTCTCGCCGTCACCGTAGCACCGCTGATAGGGCTGCCGTACGCATCGGTTACCCGTCCGCTTATTATCTCACCTGAACCGGAAGTGAAAATATTATAAATGCTTTCATCAACGACATTATAAGAAGGGTCGGAATCAATAATGGGCAGGCTGTACCACGCGTCATCAATGCCACCCCAGCCCATATTGAGATGGTGGTAGGGAGTTGAGGAGTTATAGCCATATCCATCGGCTAAAATGGCATGTCTCGCATCGGCCTCCTCACTTTTTAAGCCCAGGACCACAGGATGGCCGGCATCGAGGTTAGGATTGACCATGCCCTCCAGCCCTGAACCGAGATCACGAAACACCTCAGCAGAGTAATCGTAGTTCAAGCCACTGATTGCGTTGCCATACTTGAAAGTATTCTTCAAGGCGTCTCTCGCCTTATACAGTGAGGCCCCTGAGCCGTCAGCCGAGTAATCCGTTTCGGCAGATACTCCTGCATCATAGCACAGTGCTCCGATGGCCTTTCGTTGTGCCAACGTTGTGCTGCAACCGGGCTCAAGCACCATCCGGTCCCATTTGTACGGCCCGCCGTTGCCATCTCCACCACGCGTGGACGCTGTTCGCTCGACATCGTCAACTTGGATTGTAAATTCTTGTACACCAATTCCCGTCGTAGGGTGTTTATAGTACCGCATCAACTGAGCCATTGCTGTGGCGGTGCAGCCACTGGGATGGTTATAAGGAGTGTAATAGTTATAGCAGTCGTTGTCGCAGACTTGTTGCTGGCTCCATTTACTCTGCACCAGTGGAGCAACCCGAACATCAGGGATCGAGCTCCGCCCCATTAGGTTAAATCCACCTTCGGATGTCTCGGCAAGGCTGATAAAGAAGCTCCACTTCCTCTGAGTATAGGTAAATGGTGCCTCTCCAACCATTGCTTGCAGCCTGAAGGTGCGGTGAACTGCTGCCATTCACCGATTACCATTCACCAGCAAAAAAGGGGCTTATACCGAATCAATAGGTATAAGCCCCGAATTGCCTCAAATCTACCCTGGCTGGGCGCCGCGGCGACTGCTACATTAACCACGTGAGATATTAAGGAATTATCTCACGGGGTTAACCACTCAATCTTAATTGACACCTAAATCCTGACTTAAGGTGCCGGCTCCGGCGCCGGAGGATACAGACGAATATCATCAAAGTACATCGTACCTGAACCACCAGCCTGTGGATTGTTCTTATTGCCTAACCCAAGGGCAATCGTATTGACATTGGCAAGGTTCACACCCTGGTCGGCAAATCCGCCTGGGGCGGACAGGTCGATAGTCCATTCCGTCCAAACATCTATCTGTG
>JBDRTM010000251.1:0-6172 GCA_043824065.1 Planctomycetota bacterium
TTTTTTCAATTGGCCATCGATGCGATATGTGTGCACGGTTTTCACGTGATATTCGGGCGTACGGCCCGGCAGCAGATGCAGGCATGCACGGATGGTATTGAGGCCGGTGTTGGCGGTGTATTTGACGTAAACTACGTTAGTTGGATCGGAGAGAACGATATCTCCATCCCAGTTATACCGCCAGTGGTTTACCCAGGCGGGCACTTCTGATTTATAGATCTCCTTGAAACCTTCCGGGCGGTCAGTTGCATAGGCAATGTGATTGTCAGTTTTTTTCGCTTGCTCACCCTGATGTGTACGAAAGGTCCCCCCAACAGTAAGCCACGATATCTTTGTGCTTGGCGGGGCGGTCAGTGGCAAGATGATTTCGCCGCGTATACGGCACGTATGACGGTTGGGATCATAATCGATGGGCATTTCCAGCAGGTATTTCTTTAGGTCTTCGGGACCGGCGGTGTTCGGTTTTATGAGCATGGGAATTGTCTGCTGGTTGTAGCGGTCAAAAAAGCACAGGAAATAACCAAAGGCTCAAAGGATTCCTGGGAGGCGGCTTGCCGTCTGAGCAAGTGGGTTGCCGAGAATATTGGTTATGCGATTCCCGGCGGAGGAACTGCCCGCAAAACCTACGACATCAAAGCTGGCGAATGCGGGGCCCACTCACTTCTTCTGGCCGCCTTTTGCCGGGCGGTGGGAATACCGGCACGTGTTGTCTGGGGATGTATGTATGTCCCCAATTATGGCGGGGCTTTCGGACAGCATGGCTGGAGCGAAATATACATGGGCAAGGCCGGATGGATAACTGTCGATGCCACGGCCAATGAGACTGATTATGTCGATTCCGGCCACATCCGCATCGGTGAATATCAATCCATGGCTACTGCCCTTAATCCCAAAGAAATGGAAGTGCTTGATTTTAGGGCCGGTTCAATGAAAATGGGACAAGCAGAAGAGGAAGCGTCCCAGATGTATAAAGCGTACGTAGGTGAATATACCAATCCCTCCACGAAAACTGTATTAAAGGTGTTTGTTCAGGGTGGAGGCTTGGCCGTTGATATTCCGGGAAAAGTAGTCTTGGCCCTGAATGACCCCGACGAAAAAGGTTTATGGTATTGTAAATTGTCGAACCAGTTGTATTTCACATTTAAGAGAAAATATCTTGGCTTTGGCAAAGTCGTGGAAATGCCTCTACATCAAATTATCCCCCTGCCAAGAAAATCAGGACCTGAAAAAGTAAATAATACTGTTCCCGAAAAATTCAGGCCTTATCACGAATGCGACTCAGTTTATCATTCGTGACTAACGTCAAATTACGCGTTATGGCCTGAGCTGCTATCCACAGGTCATTTTCGAGACTTCCTAGTTCCAGCCAGGTAAAGCGATTAACGAGGTCATCTGCACTCAAGCCTTTCTTTCTCTTTAAGGCATTAGTACGTAAGCGACCTCTAAGCTTACCATACTCCTCAGCGGTATATGTGCTGATATCGACAACCCACGGCTTTTTAGCCTTTATAAACTCTAAGTGTTCGGCCTGAATAGAGGGTTTTTGTTTGATGTTTTTGCGGAGTCCTACGGAGATCTCGCCCCATGTTACGACGGATATTCCTATTTTGGCTTTTGGCGGTAATTCTTCAAGACGTTTTTTGATTTTAGCATGCTGTTGTGGATACTTTTGGGGATCAAACCAATATGCCCACATGTTAGTATCTATAAGGAAATCTCGCACGTTAATCTTCCTTAAACGTCTCTGTCGCAACTTCAAGGGCTTTAATGATTTCAGGTGATCTCACCTCTTCTACCCATTTTTTCACAAAAGACACAGTTGACCTTTGATAGTCCTCAGAAAGATATTCGTGCAAAGGAATCCATGACTCAAAACCCTTATGATAATAGCTATCGAACTTAAAATTAATACCCTTTCGATTATAAGCGTTAAATAAATCAAGCAATTCCTTTTCCAGTTTCGGCGGCAAATCATATAATCGCAAGATTTCTACGTCTATTGCAAGCATTCGTTTTTTTGCTTCTTTCTGACTTGGTTCTGATTTTAGTATCTCTTTATTTTCCTGATATAATGCGAAGTATTCCTGCACGAGCCTTTTAAGATTTTGTAAATCAGAAGAATTACATTCGGGCAAAGGAATATCCCTTATGGTACTTTCCAAGTTGTCTCGCTCCATACAATGACAATAAGCGAAAGCATTTGCATAAGGTGAATTTAATAAAGCCCAAAGAGCTTCAAGCGACCATTCGGTGTCTCGTGGTCTGATTATAAGGAATCTATTAGTTACTGGGAGACCTTCACGGTCTATCAAGGCTTTTATTCTCCATGGAGTATTGCCCGTTCTGGCATAATTAGCCAGTATTTGTGCACATCCAGGAGATTTGCCGTATCGAGATTCCTTGATAGCTTTGTCAGAAAGGTCTATCCAGTAAAGGTCCGGGAGTTCTGTAAGTTTGATATCTTGTTTTTTCCAGTTTCCTGATTTACCCTTTAGTGTTTTGCTAAACTTTACAAAACCATGAACTGCATCTTTGAATTTATCCCGACTTGTAGAATTTGCAACATTCTTATATTCTAATCCTCTGCCAACTACAGCTATATCACCTAAGCGAGCCAAATCCCTGCAATATTCTCAAACATCACTTAATAAAATACTCAGACGAAAATCATAAACAGGTGCTTTTTTGCCAATTGTCTGATTTACGATTTTAGTTTCCGCTTTATACGTATTCTTAAACTCATCAAGGTTGTCTTTGGGTATCCTCACGTAGCGAACTTGGTTTCTTTTTGTTTTTATGTCATTTTCCCTGACTTTTCGACCAAGAATAAGGCATGATATGTGCCTGACTGAATCAAACACATTTTCCGGAAGCAAACCAATCTCGCGAATCTCAAAATTTTCAACAATATACTTACGTAAAGATGCCAACTTTTCATTGTGTAAAAATACTCGGGGCAATATTACACCAAATGCTGAACCAACTGGCATATAAGGTAAAGTCCGCCACAGCACTTCAGCTGCTTTATTGAAACAGTATAATTGCTTTCCTTGTTTTTCGTAGAAAGCCTTGTTCTCAGGACTAAATTTCTGAAAAGGTGGATTACATAATAAAACCGTTGATTTGTTTGCTAATTTTGGGAGAATTTCCCCTTGATACACGTCACCCTCTACCAAGTTCCAGCCATTTGGATTTGGGGCATCTGCTAAAGTTAGTGACAATCTCGCAATCTCTCTGGCAAATGAATCCTGCTCTATACCCAATAAATGGTCTTTAAGGTATTTATGTAGCTTTGCTCTGTCACCCCCATATATCTCCCTCAGTAAACGTGATGCAGATAGTAGAAACGGGGCATGTCCGCAGGTTGGCTCAAACACAGTTCTTTCTTCTTGAGGAATATCACGAATCCAATCAAAAAGCTGCCAAACAATATAGTCAACCAAATAAGATGGAGTTGCATGAATCCCCCATGCATTCCTCGTCTCTTTGTCTATAAGGGTATTCTCATAAACATATGCGAGAGATTCAATAGTCAGATTCTTCAAACTGGCAAAACGTTTAATAAGTTTTGATGCTGCTTCTAAAGCGCGTTGTTGACGCTTATCCCCGACTACTAATCCGTCTCTTCCACCATAATGCTGATTGACTTTTTGTAAAACCGCCGATATGTCTTCCAAATCCAACTTGATAAAATCCTTAACACTTTTATCCTGAAGTATTTTGGCGCCTAATAGCCAAAAAGCACAGCGAAACAACCATCGCTTTAGCTCGACACCTTTTTGAATTTTACCAAGTTTCTCATCAAACACTGCTAACACATTGTTTATCAAACGTGCTAATTGTCTGCCCATCTCATGCTCAAGCACAGACATCAAGCCTTGGTCGACAAATTCAAGTTGATACTTCGAGCTAACATGGCTTAGGTTTCTCGCAAGGAAGATTTTCTGCGGAGAAAAATCCTCTTTGTTTTGATCAAAGAAATTACAAATTTTCTCGGCAGAAACTTTCTTATATAGATTTGCCTTCTGAGTTGTGAAGTCCCAGCATTGAAGCTCCTCTCTGCAGCAGATGAACAGCAGCGGAGCACCTACATCGCGATACCTATTTGCCAGATCCTCAATTGTTGGTTCAGCCGATATATCCACATCTACCGCTGCAATACATGCATTTCTAGCGTCATATGACGGGTGCGCAAAACCGACGATTGGCACGTGATGCTCTTGGCCGGAGGTGTCGGCGTAAGAATATTTCTCTTGAATCAAATCATCAGTATATCCGCATTGTTGCAAATATGGACGCAGTTCTCGAGTTGTAATAAGTCTCTCACTGATAAGTTCTCATCTCCTTTTACCCCCGACTGTTATATGCTGAAAAACTCGACCACAGACTCTAATTATCGTTAATGTTGGCTTTCCTACGTTAATTTTCGTTCACTTACAACTAAAGTAATACAATACCCAACCTCGCTATTGACGTCAATTAAAAGAATTCCGCGCTAATTCGTAAAATATGTTAAAACCGGGGGCAAAAATATACGAAATTCATAGTTAAAGTATTTGCATAAAAGCTTCTTCCATGGTATAATATTTATCTATGAACGAAAATCGTATATTTAGTTCTGCAATTCAGGCTGCTGTCAGCCTTAGCCTGCTGCTATTGCGCCGCCTGCCCCTGCGTCTGACGATGCGAGACGTGGCGGCGGGCACGGCGCTATAAATCTTCCCCAATAAAAATCTATTATTACCATTCTTTTTAACCAAGGATTGGACAGACTTCACTGATTTTTTATTTGTGTTCAGTCCGTGTTAATCCGCGAAATCCGCGGTTAAAAAAATAATTCGTGGCAATTTGACCCTGCCTGCGGCATAATTGGCCTTATTTAGTGCACAAGAGCATAAGTCAGATTAGCCCCCACCCCTGTGGTGGTGGGTTCTGCCGTAGGCGAATTAAAATCAGTATTTTGGAGAAAAAGCAGATGTCCAAAGAAAAAGTTCAAATTTTCGACACAACCTTACGAGACGGCGAGCAGGCGGCCGGGACCCGATTGGGAGCCAGAGAGAAGCTGGAAATCGCCCGGCAGCTGGTTCGGCTGAACGTCGATATCATAGAGGCGGGATTCCCGGCCTCCTCACCCGAAGATTTCGAGGCGGTACGCCTGATATCCGAACAAATTGAAGGCCCTGTCATTTGCGGCCTGACCCGGGCCATAAAGAACGATATTGAGGTCTGTCAAAAGGCCCTGAAAAAGGCCAAGAGGTCGCGCATCCATACCGGTATCGGCGTGTCTGAGATTCACATCGCGGGAAAATTCGCAGATGATAAATACGGCAGGACAATGGGCGAAAAGCAGGCCACTATCCTAAGGATGGCCGTCGAGGCGGTCAAGCACACCACTCAATATACCGACGACATCGAATTTTACGCCGAAGATTCCGGGCGGGCCGACCGGGCCTTTCTCTACGAGATTCTTGAGGCTGTAATTGACGCGGGCGCTACTGTCGTCAACATCCCCGACACCACGGGTTATTCCATGCCCGAACAGTACGGTGCCCTTATCCGGGACATACGAGCCAATGTGCCAAACATTGCCAAGGCGGTAATCAGCGTGCACTGCCATGACGATTTGGGAATGGCTGTAGCTAATTCATTAGCAGGCGTAAAGAACGGCGCGCGCCAGGTAGAAGGAACTATAAACGGCGTGGGAGAGCGGGCCGGCAACGCTGCTATTGAAGAGGTAGTAATGGCAATCCATACGCGCCATGACTTCTTTGAAGAGGTGGAAACGAACATCAACACCCGCGAGTTCTATCGAACGAGTCGAATGGTTTCGGATTTGTTAGGTATGCCGGTTCCTGCCAATAAAGCGGTTGTGGGGCGCAATGCTTTTGCCCACAGCTCGGGAATTCACGTGGACGGATTTCTGAAAAAGCGGGAGACTTATGAGATTATGAGGCCTGAGACTATCGGCCTTGCCGAAAGTCGTGTTGTTTTGACAGCCCGCACGGGACGTCACGGCCTTCAACATCGCCTCAAAGAGATGGGATATACATTATCCAAGGAAGAGCTGGATAAGACATACGAACACTTTTTGGCCGTCGCCGACAAGAAAAATGAAGTCTTTGACGAGGACCTCGCGGCGATAATCAGCGACGAGATTCACCTTGTAGAGCAG
>JBDRTM010000252.1:0-2726 GCA_043824065.1 Planctomycetota bacterium
GGCGCATGCCTATCTCAGCGGGACCACCAGCGCCAAATCCGCAATACGCTATACGCTGTACGCTATACGCTGTACGAAATATGCAAAACAAACCCAATTATTGAAAAGTCAAATGAATGTAAATCTATATAATACAAAGTATTATGAAAATAAATCCAATTGGACACTTGGTCAAAACAAACCCAATTCAAACCCAATCAAACCCAATTTAAAAAGAGCCAAAATGAATATAAACTCAATTATAACAAAGGATTACAGAAAAAAAGATGATTTCGTAGTCCAAAAAAACAAACCCAATTCAAACCCAATTTCCGTAAAGCCCAAAATGAACGTAAACTTATATGTTATAGAGGATTATGAAAATAAAACCGCTTTCGGGCTCCCAAAAAACAAACCCAAACAAAGCCAATTTCAGAATCCTACCCCGACGTTGCGGGAAGCATTTTTTGCTCATCAAAGGTCCAGGGTTGATTTGCCTTTGGGTAAGTCAAAGCAAACCGTAACGTCCCGGCCATCCGTATGCCAGGTATGGCTTTGCAATTGCAGTAGTTTCTTTACCCGCCGTAATCGAACAGGATTGTTGTTGGCAATCAGCTTAGGAAGGGTTGGCAAATTGCTCTTTATTCGCACAGTAAATCGTGTTGTGGCAAACGGGGCGTTGAAGGTTATACGGCTGCCCTGCTTTTCAATCTGTGTCAGCTCCTTAGCGGCCCAATATCGGGAAATCTCGCTTAGAGTCATCCAGAGCAGATTGTCGTATTTAGAGTGGATTCGGCGAACCACTTCTTTGAAGATATTGAAGCCTATTTCTTCGCCGTTGTAGTAAATGCCCGGCCAGTGGCAGACGAGTATTGCCGGCTCGCCTTTGTCGATGACCTGCGGCAGCCGACCGCCTTTAAGGTCTTCGGTAATGAATCTATCGACTGAGCCGGGATTTAGTCCGTCCCAGCCGCCGAACCAGTCGCCCGTACAGCCGATGATAGACACAACGCATTTCGGATTGTCACCATCAAGGCCGGATGCGTACTGAATAAGAGGTGCAACACTGCGGTCATCGGTGAAGAGGTCACGGAAGTAGTGTGGAATCTCGGCCTTGAATACGTCGCGGCACGACTGGAGCGTGGCCTTGGCGAGGTTCTCGCGGTTCCGGCTGCCGAAGCCGCCGGGCGTCGTGATGCCTTCGCACGGCAGGCCGACGTTCTTTAGAATTCGCAGGGCGTAGGCCATATAGTCTGTCAATTCATCGGCGGATTTGTCCTGGCTCCAGCCCGCGTTCTCGATGTAGTAGCCGGTCCGCTCCGGATAGGGCCGGCCGGTCTTGATGTTGATTACCCAGGTATGGCTTATCATCTCCGGATGTATATCCCAGTCGGGCAACATGAATTCGCGGACAAGCTTAAGGCTGTCATCCAGCTCCTTATGCGACCAGCCGGGAAGGCAGCGGTCCAGCCAGCCGACGCAGGCCGGGTACGGGACGATGCTGTATTTGCCCTTGACCTTGTGCTCACGGCACCACTGGCCGAACTTGCGCACGAACGAATCGGGTATCTCTCGCGGCAGGCTTCGCCAGTCCTGCTTGTACCTGTCCGGCCAGGCCGTAGCGAAGTGCGGTATGCCGAAGTGGGCCATGTTCACCAGGCAGGTCGAATCGTCGATAATGAAACTGACCGGCACCCGGTTCTGCGGATTTAGCACGGTGACACCGTCAGCCTGCACTGGCCGTTCGCCTTTGTCCTGTGCCATCACAGGTCTGCTGCGGATAACAGAAGCGGCACCTGCGGCTGCCATCGCTGTTATCTTTACAAAATCTCGTCGAGTTATTTGTTTTTGCTCATACATATCATAGTCCTCCTATAGACTTAAAACTAAAGTTGTGCAAAATTTTCCTTTTCAAAGTATGCCTAACCTCGATTTTGCAATAGACTATTAAAAACGATACACTATTTTGAAGAACGCTGCACGGACTTTTTCGCCGTCAACTTCATAATCGTTGAGCAGGAAGTACAGGTCGGTATTGTCCTTCATCGGCCAGGAAAAGAGCATAGTCAGATTATGACGGTCCTCTGAAGTTTGCTCGGCGGTGAACTTGATTCTTCCATTCCAGGGAAAGGTATATTGTGTAACCGAGCGCCAGAGCCAGATTTCCTCATCTCCGCCTGCTTCGGGATGTTTTAGACGATAATTGCCTTCGAAGGTTGTAACCAGGCGTTCGGTAATTTTCATAGGCTTTTCAAGGGAATATTCTTTATAAGGTTCCTCTTCATAGACACCTTTTGCAAAGCTGACGCTGATAGAATCCCAAACATCCACTTCCTCATTATATTCGACTCTGATTTGGTCGTACCAGTTCTGATATGGGGCATGAAAACTATCACTGCGTATGTACCAGAGTTCGATTTCATTTCGAAACCCCAACACTGCTCCCTCTAAGAAATCACGCAGAGTGGTATCGTGGTCATTGTTTTCATAAATTTGAGCTTCTGAAAATAAGCTAAACGATTTGAAGATGCCCTGGTCATAATATTCTCTATACCTCATGTGGGAACCAGGGCCGCGGATATCGCGTCTGGGTATATAACCGAGGTCGGGCCGAAAACCCCGAGTAATATCACGGTAGTCCACTTGCAGCATTTCGGCCATGACGAAGGCGGTGGCGCCCATGATGGGGGGCATCATGGTGCCTCCGGCCGAGGCGCATGCCTCCACCGCACCGGCGAAATACGCGG